>JBGPYG010000388.1:0-3672 GCA_041493085.1 Pyrinomonadaceae bacterium
AAACGGCTGGACTACCAGGAATGAATCTCTTCGACGCAATTTTCAAACACGATTCGCTCGAGTGTACCGCGATCCTTTTTGAAAAGCAGCAGATTAGCTACGCGGAGCTTCGTGAGCAAACGATCCTAATCGCACGTGCGTTGGCCACTTTGGGAATCAAGCGTGGAGAGCGTATCGCCCTGCTGCTGAATGATTCGCCTGAGTTTGTTGTGTCGTTCATTGCGATTTGTTCGTCGGGAGCGATTGCGGTCCCCATCAACATGGGTTTGAGACTTGATGAGCAGCAGGCAATTCTCAACGACTGCACTGCGAGCGTGGTTATTGCCGAGACTGATCTCTGCAAAATGCTTCTGGCAGATGCTTCGGACAAGTTGCCTCATCTAAAACAGATTGTAGTAGTTGGCCATAAAGGAGTCGGACACGAATTCACCAGAGAGGACACGCAGAAATACGGAGAAGAAGGCCAGGAAGAAAACGATGAGGCAGTTAAGATTTGGTCGTTTGGGAAGTTGATGAGCCAGGCGAAGGGGGCGGACAGGATGTCCGCGGTCCCAGGCATCGAATCGCAGGATCCAGTTCCAGAAGCCGCCTTTGCTCAGCCGGGCGAGAATCAGCCGGCGTTTGTTCTTTACACCTCCGGGAGCACAGGCGAGCCGAAAGGCGCCGTCCATCGCCAGCAGGACATCTTCTACACGAATGAAACTTACTGCCGCGAGGTCTTGCGGCTTCGAGACGCCGACAGCTTGTTCTCGTCTTCACGTCTTCCCTTTGCTTACGGACTGGGAAACGCTTTCACCTTTCCGCTGCTGAACGGGTGTACGACGATCCTTTGCCGCGAAAAGCCAACGCCTGAAGTTATCGCGCGCGTTTTCACCGACTACAAGCCAACGATCTTTTTCGCGGTGCCAGTCGTCTATCGCCTGCTCCTCGACGATCAGAATAATCAAGTGGCTACCTCATCGCTTGATTGTTCAAGCCTGCGTCTATGCATCTCTGCCGGTGAGGCGTTGCCAGCCCAGCTTGGCGAGGAGTGGGAAAAGACTTTCGGCGTTCCGGTGCTCGACGGGATTGGTTCCACCGAGATGCTGCACATGTGGATGTCGAATCACGAAGGCGAAGTTGTCTATGGCAGCAGCGGGAAACTTTTGCACGGATATGAAGCGCGGCTGCTCGACCCGGAAGGCCAGCCAACGCCGGCCGGCACAGAAGGAAATCTTTGGGTGCGCGGGGCGAGCGCCGCGCTTGAATATTGGCAAAGACCGGAAACTACGGCCCGTACTTTTGTTGACGGTTGGGTGCGCACGGGAGATCTCTATCGGCAGGACATACACGGTTATTGGTTTCACATGGGCCGCTCGGACGATTGTTTTAAATCGAGCGGTCAGTGGGTCTCTCCTGTTGAAGTTGAAGGCGTATTACTGCGACACCAGGGCGTCAGTCGCGTGGCTGTGGTTGAAGACTTTGACGAGGCTGGACTGCCATGCGCGTGCGCTTTTGTCGTTCGCGCCGCATCATCTGCCGATGGCACTGCGCTCGAAGAGGGATTGCGGGAGCTTGCGCGCGCGGCTTTACCGCGTTTCAAGCAACCGCGGCGGTATGTATTCGTGGATGAGTTGCCTTACACTGCCACCGGAAAGATTCAGAGATTCAAATTGCGGGAAAACCTGAAAGAAAGTCCAAAGTCCAACGTCCAAAGTCCAAAGTCTGTGTTACAGGAGTAGCGACTAATCATGGGGATTGTCTCTATGCTTTCAACCTTCGAGTAGACCTCAGACATGGGTCCCCGGACTTTGGACATTGGACATTGGACTTTTGAAATGAAAAGCATTCAAGAGACTTACGCGCCCAACCTGAAATGTTTTGGTTGTGGCCCGGCAAACGAAAAAGGGTTGCACATTCGCAGCTTTCCCCAAGGCGAAGAAGTTGTCGCGGATTGGCAGCCGGAAGGTTACCAGGAAGCGTTCCCCGGAATGCTGAGCGGCGGCATCACGGGCACGGTGCTCGACTGTCATTGCAACTGGACCGCTGCTTACCATCTGATGAAACTGGGCGGTCTGGATCATCCGCCCTGCACAGTCACCGCTGATTACACAATCAAACTTTTGCGGCCAACGCCCACGGATAAACCGATCCATCTCGTCGCGCGCGTAGTTGAATCGACAGGCAACCGGGCGATAGTGGAAGGCGAACTGATTGCGCACGACAGGGTCACGGCAACCTGCCGCGGCACGTTCGTCGCAGTCAAGCCCGGCCATCCCGCTTATCATCGCTGGTAGTAATTCTTTGGAGTGCGGTGACCTGTCACCGCTTTGGTCCGAGGCGGCCTGGCGCCGAACGTTTACGTAGACTCAAGCGAATCGTGGTCGCGACAGCCAGAAACAAGACCAGCCTTTTCACTGACGATGCGAAGCACGATAGCGAATCGTATGCTTACCTGCTGAAATACTTTCGCGACCTCGGGCGCGATGCAGGTGAGACTTCCATCAACGACCGGCGCATTGATTACGTTTTTGGCCCTCCGAAAACTGTCTCGCTGCGTCGAGCAGAAGTGTTGCGTGGGACGGCGGTTGGGCGCATGGATCATTGGCCGTTGCTGGTTGAAGTTGGATATTGAAGTTCTATGTGCCCTTGCCGTGTTCTCTCTGTGCAAGACTGTAGCTTCTTGCTTGAGTAGCAAGTTCAACCACAACCGGACACCATTTTGGTTGAACCATTCAACGAGCCTGCTCCGCAGGCTCGTTGAATGCTTCAATCGCGAAGCAACTGTTCGGTTGGTAACGAATATCCTATGAGCGAGTTGATTCTACAAGCCGAAGAACTGACAAAACGATACGGGCGGCGCGTCGTTGTTAACTGCCTTTCGCTCTCCGTTGAGCGAGGCGATATTTTCGGGTTCCTGGGCCAGAACGGCGCCGGGAAATCCACCGTGATTCGCATGGCCCTTGGGCTCGTCCGGCCCACGCGCGGTCGCGTTCTCCTTTTCGGAAACGACATGGCCAGGCATTCGCTGCGAGCGTTGGGTCGCGTAGGTGCTATCGTGGAATCGCCGGCCTTCTATGAAAACTTTTCCGGCTGGGACAACCTGCGTATCTTCGCGGCAATGTCCGGCGGCGCCAAGCGAAAGCGAATCGAGGAGACGCTCGTCCTAGTCGACTTGCTGGAACGCGCTCACGATCCGGTTCGCACCTACTCCCACGGAATGCGACAAAGGCTTGGCATAGCGCAGGCACTCCTGCCGAATCCGGAATTCATAATTCTCGACGAGCCGACGGATGGTCTTGATCCGCAGGGCATTCGCGAGGTTCGTTTGCTGTTGCTGCGTTTGCGCGATGAACTCGGCCTGACGATCCTCCTTTCCAGTCATCTCCTTCATGAGGTTGAGAAGGTCTGCAACGCGGTCGCGATTATCGATGAAGGTTACCTGCTTTATCAGGGCGCGATCGGGAGCCTCATCGCCAAAGACAAGTTGATAAAAATTACTGTCCAGCCGCTTGAAACTGCTTACCAACTGCTCAGCCGCGACCCGACGCTCTCGGTCAGCCGAAACGGCTCCGAGTCGCTCTACGTGCGTGTGCAGAGCGAATGCATCCCACGAGTCAATGCGCTGTTGGTCGCCCATGATATTCGCGTCATGGAACTCTCGCCGCACCAGGCGACTCTCGAAGAAGTGTT
>JBGPYG010000159.1:0-7899 GCA_041493085.1 Pyrinomonadaceae bacterium
AGTAAGAACGCATGATCTGGTCTTTGGCTGGTTTGCTTCCTGGCATACGTTCTTACCTTTCGTATTCGCCAGGCTACTCGGCAAGCCCTCGGTACTGGTTGTGGGCGGCTACGACGTCGCTAACATGCCGCAGATCGGCTATGGCCATCAGCGGGGCGGAATGAAAAAATGGGTGAGCCGCTGGACCATGCGATGCGCCACCCGTCTTATTACTTTCTCCAACTACAGTGAGAGTGAAGCTGAACGTAACGCAGCCATCTCGAAGAGTCAGATGCGTACGATCTACATTGGCGTACCCGACCGTTTTCCCTCGCTACCGCAGGGACAACGCGCCCGCATCGTGCTGACAGTGGGAAATGTTGACCGTTCTAATTTGTTGCGCAAAGGGCATGAAGCCTTTGTGCGCACGGCCGCACTGATGCCTGACGTCAGTTTTGTTTTAGCCGGGGCCTGGCAGGACAGCGCCGTCGATCACCTGCGGGCTATTGCGACGCCAAACGTAACGCTGACCGGATGGTTGACTGATGAAGAGCTCGCCGATTACTACCACCGGGCGTCGGTGTATGTTCAGGTCTCGCTTCATGAGGGATTCGGCTTGAGCGTGGCTGAAGCAATGCTGGCCGGATGCATTCCCGTGGTGAGTCGCGCGGGCTCCTTGCCGGAGGTAACCGGGGACTCGGCGATATTCGTCGATACGCTAGCGCCGGCGGTCATTGCTGAAGCGATTACAGAAGCTCTTGCTTATCCTGATGAAGCACGGGCCCCGATCAGACAGCGTATTCTTGATCAATTCCCGATAGAGAAGCGCGGGCAGCTTTTGGAAGAACTAATTCGCCCCTTGATGAACGGCTCTGGTTGACTCCAATTCACTACCGATGTTAAGCGAACCGGAAATCTCGAGCTTCGCGGATACCGGACACGGTAAGACACCGGCGCCGGCTCATCCGTTTGTGTCAGTGATCATGCCTGTTCGCAATGAAGCTTCCTTCATTGAACGAAGCGTCGGTGCGGTCGCCTCTCAGGACTATCCGCATGACCGCATGGAAATATTGATCGCTGATGGTATGTCTGCGGACGCCACGCGAGACATCATTAGTTCGCTTCAGCGCCCGCACGCCAACGTAAAATTAATCGATAACCCGGGAAGGATTGTGGCTACTGGCTTGAATGCAGCTCTGCGGCAGGCTAAAGGAGAAATCATCGTTCGCATTGATGGTCACTGCGAGGTAGCGCCGGATTACGTCCGCCGGTGCGTTTGGCATCTTTTGCATGACGAGGTTGATGCCGTGGGCGGGCCATTAGAGACAGTGGGCCAGTCGTGGACGGCGCGGGCGATAGCTACCGCGATGAGTTCACGCTTCGGAGTAGGCGGTTCAGCATTTCGCGTCGCGAACAGCAGCACGCAATTTACCGATACTGTTGCTTTTCCGGCTTACAGGCGTTCCGTGATGGACCGGGGAGGACCCTTCGACGAAGAATTGGTGCGAAACCAGGATGACGAATACAACTACCGTCTGCGCAAGCTTGGCGTGAAGATCCTGCTGGCTTCTGATATTCGTTCCCGGTATTACAGCCGCGCTACGTTGGCAAAGCTCGGTAGCCAATACTTTCAATACGGTTACTGGAAAGTGCGCGTCATGCAGAAGCATCCGCGGCAGATGCAACTGCGGCAGTTCGTACCACTGCTGTTCGTTGTCGCTTTGTTTTCGGCGCTGCTAATGATGCCGATATTCCCAGCGGCCAGATATTTCGCCGCGCTAATCCTGGGTCTCTACGCAGTCGCCGTCATCACTGCGTCGATACTTTCCGCACGAAAAAGCAAGTGGCACTTGTTGCCTCTGCTTCCGATCGTGTTTGCGATCCTTCACTTGGCCTACGGGTTGGGATTCTTGTTTGGCTTGATGAAGTTTTGGAATCGTTGGGGAGCGGGTCAGAGCAAGGTGCAATCCGTGGCGCCCATTCGAGACCTGGACAAGTATGAAAGCATCTAATCGCGCTCATTCCATATTTCCTATCGGTGATTTTAGTGAATAAGCTTCAGGTTCCATTCTTTCGTCCCTCGTTGCACGAGCAAGAGGTCAACGAGGTGGTTGATACTCTGCGCTCGGGGTGGTTGACGAGCGGGCCAAGAGTAAAGCGCTTTGAAGAAGGGTTTGCCGCCGCGGTAGGCGCAGCGAATGCGGTGGCCCTGAATTCATGCACCGCGGCGCTTCATCTGGCTGTTGAGGCGCTGGGCTTGAAGGCAGGGCAGGGAGTGCTGGTGCCGACGATGACCTTTGCCGCCACAGCCGAAGTCGTTCGCTACCAGGGCGCGATTCCGATTCTGGTGGATTGCGATCCGGTCACACTGAATCTGGATCTGGATGATGCGGCACGGAAAATGAAGAATATGCAATCCGCAGATTACGCAGATTACACAGACGGTCAAAAGACAAGACCGTCAAAGATTGTTGGGGTCATGCCGGTGCACGTCGGCGGTCTGATGATGGATCTCGATCAACTGCAGAGGTTTGCGAAGGAGCACAAGCTTTGGGTGGTTGAGGATGCGGCGCACGCTTTCCCCGCTGGATGGCGGCGAAGCGCTGATCGACCGTGGCAGCAACGCAGCAACGGGTCTGGGACGGTGACGTGCTATTCGTTCTATGCCAACAAGACCATCACGACGGGCGAAGGTGGGATGGCGGTCACGAGCAATGCGAGGCTGGCGCAAAGAATCAGAATGATGTCCCTCCACGGTCTCTCGCACGACGCCTGGGGGCGGTACTCGGCCAATGGTCATTGGGATTACAAGATTGTTGCGCCGGGTTACAAATACAACCTGACCGACATTGCTGCTGCGATGGGCATCCATCAACTTGGCCGCGCCGAAGCGATGCGGCGCGAGCGCGAAACAATTGCCATGCGATACTGCGACGCGCTCACGGGCGTGGAAGGGATCGAGCTGCCGCCTCACGATGAAGACCATATTCACTCGTGGCACCTATTTGCAATCAAGTTGCGACTAAGGCGTCTGACGATCAACCGCGATGAATTCATGAACGAACTTAAACGAGCGGGCGTGGGGTGCTCAGTTCACTGGCGCCCGCTGCATTTGCACCCTTACTACCAAAAGACTTTTGGCTGGCGTGCCAAAGATTTCCCGGTGGCCACCGCTGTCTGGAAGCGGGTGGTTAGCTTGCCAATTTTCCCGGGAATGCGTAACGACGAAATCGAGCATGTCATTTCTACGATCAAACAAATCTGCGCTCGCCGTGCACGCTGAAGTGATCCGCGAAGAAGCGAGCGTGGCCGCGCGGGGCATCCGGAATGGAATACCGCGCTGGGCCGAAGCGCTGATCGCGTTTCTGGGGCTGATCGCGGCGGCGCCATTAATCGCGTTCCTCGCACTTGCAATTGCCGTGTCTTCATCGGGTCCGATTTTCTTCCGTCAAAAAAGGGTGGGACAGCACGGGCGATTATTTGATCTTTATAAGCTGCGCACGATGAGACCTTCTGACGAGGGGCCACAGGTCACGTCAAGCAAAGACGAGCGCATCACGCGTTTAGGACGGTTCCTGCGCCGGACAAAGTTGGATGAGCTGCCGACACTGTGGAACGTACTGAGAGGGGAGATGGCGCTCGTGGGGCCGCGGCCCGAAGTGCCGCGCTACGTGAAGTTGGAAGACCCAATCTGGCAGGCGATTCTCGCAGTGAGACCGGGAATAACGGATCCAGTTACGCTGCGATTGCGCAATGAAGAAGAGCTGCTGGCCGAGGTCCAAACCGACACGGAGCGCTACTACATTAACGAACTGCAACCGTCGAAATTGAATGGCTACGTTGCCTATTTGGAGGAACGGAATTGGCGGGGTGATGTGAGGGTACTCATGCGCACCATCGCTGCTGTGCTGGTTACTCGTGAAGGCGGCCGGAATGGTCGCGCCTGAAAGTCTTCAGAAGAGTCGCATTCGATTCCCAAGCTGGAGTGAGTTCATTTGCCAGATTTTGAAACCTATTAATCCTTTACTATTATTGTAAGAGGTATCCCTTCATGAAAGAAATGCCCCCAGGGAAGTATCTGCTTTTCTCCGGAATCCAGGTAGTCCTTGATCTATCGCTGCTCCTCGCCGCATTTATTGCGGCTTACTTGCTGCGCTTTGATTTTTACATTCCAGAGGACGAAGTCCGTAACTTCCTGACCCAGCTTCCCCTGGTAGTCTTGTTGCAATTTGTTGCCCTGACGATGGCCGGAGCGCGCGGCTCAATCTGGCGCTACACTGATCTCGCCCATCTCAAGTCGTTTTTGTATGCGGCGCTGGGTTCGTTCATCGTCGTTGCTGCGCTGCGGCTGGCGCTGCCTCACGTACATCAGGCCTGGCGCGTGCCACTCTCGGTTAATTTCATCGATGTACTACTGGCTTTCGGTGGGGCTTTTGCAATGCGTGTCATACGCCGAGCCGAGTATGAATACACGAAGAAGCGGCTGCAACTAAAAGAGCATATCAATGGGAACGGCAATGGCAAACGAAAGCGGCCTGTGCTCTTAATCGGCGCCGGCCGGGCGGGAATGCTCGCGGCTAAAGAGATAGAAGCCCGCGGTGATCTCGATTTCCAGATCGAAGGCTTCGTCGACGATGATCGCGCGAAACTTGGACGATCAGTGGTTCAAAGCTGCAAGGTCCTGGGTGACACTCAGGATTTACCGGAACTCGTTCGCTCCCTGGGCATCGATCACGTAGTCATCACCATAGCCCACGCCTCGCGCCATCAAATCCATCGCATCGTAAAGATATGCGAAGAGATTCCAGTCAAAGTAAGAATTATTCCCGAGCTCTACGAAATCATCGAAGGTCGCGTGGAGATCAGTCGCATCCGTGACGTGCAGATCGAGGATCTGCTGGGCCGCGATCCGGTGCGACTGGATCTCGAGTCGCTCAATAAGGAATTCGCGGGGAAGACGGTGATGGTTACGGGCGCCGGAGGCTCAATCGGAGCAGAGCTGGCCCGACAGGTACTCCGCTTCTCGCCCGCTCATCTGCTGTTGGTCGAGCGCGCGGAGTTTGCCCTGTTTGATATCGATCATGAGCTGAAGGCAGCCAATCCGACTCAGTCAATCGTGCCGTTGGTGGCAGACATCGGTGATGAGCCAAGGATGCGGTCGATTTTCAATACCTATCATCCCCAAGTTGTGATTCACGCCGCTGCCCACAAGCATGTGGCGCTCATGGAACTAAATCCGACCGAAGCAGTTAAGAACAACGTCTTGAACACCCGGTTGGTGGCGGAATTGGCTGGAGAGTATAAGGCAGGAGTTTTTGTTTTGGTGTCCACTGACAAAGCGGTGCGGCCGGCCTCGATGATGGGCGCGTCCAAGCGCGCCGCCGAGCTGGTAGTCCAGGACCTCAGCGGCCGGTATCAGACCCGCTATGTTGCAGTGCGTTTTGGCAATGTGATCGGGTCAGCCGGGTCGGTGATTCCCATCTTCCAGGAGCAGATTCGCAAGGGCGGTCCGTTGACAATTACGGATGGGCGCATGAAGCGTTACTTCATGACCATCCCTGAGGCGGCGCAGTTGGTGCTGCAAGCCAGCGCGATAGGCCGTGGCGGCGAGGTATTCATTTTGCAAATGGGTGAACCCGTGCGCATCATGGATCTGGCGGAGACACTCATCACGCTTTCCGGGTTCAAGCCGCATGAGGACATCAAGATCGTTGAGATCGGGATGCGTCCGGGTGAGAAGCTCTTCGAGGAACTCAAATTTGAAACTGAGGAGACGGTGGCAACCGCGCACCCCAAGATCTTTATTAACAAGCTGGCAACCCTTGAGCCCGAAACTATCCGGATGGCCCTGAAACGGTTGAGCGAATTGGTGCGAGATAAGGATGGAGATGGGCTGCGAAGAGTTTTGCACGAATTACTCCCGGAAGCTTCCCTGAGTTCTCCGTCCTCTGAGAGTCAAACGGAAAAACGCAGGTTGGTCCTGGTCGCCGGGCGCGGAAATTGACTCAAGCCGCGGCAAACAACTGCATCTCGTTGACTGACGCCCGAGCGTGCTTTAGGTAAACTGTTGCAGGTTGACGAAATGAAGGGGGTGTTGGTCCAGCAAACTGTGAGCAACTCTACCAACTACTGAAGTGCGGACGCTACGAAAACTTTCTCAATTATCAGCACGCGAGCTTTTGGTGCTGGTGCAGGCAGCCGGGTTGTTGTCCGTGGTTCGTTTTGCGCTCAAGTTTGTAACCATCGCGCGGTTGCAATTCATCGGAGTGCGGACAAAGACAGACCCTCGGCGAAGCAGTCCTCCTCTGACGACCGGGCTATCGCCCCAGACCACGGCGCGCCTGGTACGCATCGCGGCAGAGCACGGTCTATATCGCGCCAAATGCCTGGAACAGTCGTTGGTGCTGCGCCGGCTCTTGCAGCGGCAAGGCATTGATGCGCGGATCGTATTTGGCGCGCGCAAAGAGGAGGAGCAAATGCAAGCCCATGCGTGGGTAGAAGTCAACGGTGTGGCGCTGAGCGAAGACAATGGTGTGCATCAGGACTTTTCGCCACTCGACGAACTCTTCGCGGGAAATTAAATGCGTACGATTCAAATTGGAAAGTCAGGTGTAGTTTATTCTTCCCTGGCGCAGGACTTGGATACTCTACGCGCTCAATTCGATCGGCAACATTATCTGAAATTTGTCGAGCTGCTGGGGCCGGAGGTTTTAGATTTCATTCAACCAAAGATTGAGCAGGGTGAGTTTTACGAACGAGTCCACGAGGGCATAGGGTCAAATAAAGAACTTTGCATGACGAGCAACACAGCCTTTGCCGCTTTGCAATTTCTAATGAACGACAAGAAACTGTTCCAGATAATTCAAGACGTAACTCAGTGTGATCAGATCGGTTGCTTTCAAGGCAGGGTGTATCGTGTCAATGTTGGCAGCGGGCATCACGATTCGTGGCATGACGATATTGGAGAGCATCGGCTAGTCGGTATGAGCATCAATTTGAGCAGAGAGGCTTATTCCGGTGGCAGGCTTCAGATACGCGACCACGTTTCAGGCGAGATCGTCAGTGAAGTGGCGAACGCGGGCATTGGAGATGCGATAATCTTTCGGCTATCCGATCGCTTCCAACACCGTATTACCGACGTAAAAGGCGCAGCTTCCAAAACCGCTTTTGCCGGATGGTTCAGAGCGCAGCCGGACTTTATGTCTTTGCTCAGGAAGCGATCTGAGCCGGGGCGAGAAGCACCGGTAGTGAAACCCTCTGCCCGGATGTTAGTATCAGAGAACCGATCGACACATGACACAGTCTATTGAGAGCACCAATCGCTAACCGGCGGAGTCTATTGACAGGCTTCGTTTGCTACGGTAGTTTTTGCTGAACTATTTATGCTTGCAAATATGGACCTCGAATCAAAACAACCAACACCGCTACCTGCGCTGAAGCCCAACTCCAATGTGCTCTTTAAGCGTCTCGGCGATGAGACAGTGTTATTTCATCTGGAGACGGATCGCTTCTACGAACTAAATGGAACGGCAGCGAGATTTTGGGAATTGCTCCACGCTGGATGTGATGTCGCTGAAATTCGCGAGCGGATGCTTCAGGAGTTTGAGGTGGATCCCGATCAGTTCACAGGCGAGACCGATACTCTTCTCGCTCTCCTAACGAAAGAGGATCTGGTCAGCGTCGATGAATAGAAACCAGGTTTTGGCACAAACACAAGAGGAAGTGCTCCGGGAAGACTCGCGCTGGGTTGCCTCACTCGCTGAAACTGCGCCCACTGAACGGGCCGGATACTGTCGTTGGCAGGTGGCGGGCGACGGGAGATCACGAAACTTGTACTTGAGCGGGGAAACCGCCAGCGCGTTGCCAGTTTACGCGAAGCGTTCAGGTATCGCACTTGTCCTCGATGGAACTCTATACAAT
>JBGPYG010000246.1:0-6277 GCA_041493085.1 Pyrinomonadaceae bacterium
GGCGCAGCAATAGCTTCAGACTCCGCGGCGACAGCCGCAGGCGCCGACGTAGCTGTGGGCTGAACTTCAGCAGGCGCACTCGCCTCAGCAACTAGAGCTGCTGGTGCAACTGAGTCGGCCGGAGCAACGGCGCCTCCGCTCTCTTCGGCGCGCTTCTTAGCTCCGGCTGCAACGGCTTTTAGACGAGCCACCTTTTGTTCAAAAGTTTCACCGGCGACCGGACCAGTATCAACGACACCAGCATAGGTTGATCGCTTATTCAACTTGCGATCAGGTTCCGCTCCAGCTTTCGGCGCCGCAGGTTTTGGTGCGGGCGCGGGACTTGGCTTCGCAACCGCAGCGGGTGCTGCGGGCTTCGCAGTAGGAGCCGGTGAGGCTTGAGCTGGCGCGGTCGCGGGCTTGGCAGCTGCCGGCGCATGGCCGGTCGTCTCCATGACAAACACGCCTCTCGCGTCCTTCTTGATAACCGGCAACGAGCCGCCGGCCGCCTGGAGCAAAGCCGAAAGCTCAGCTTCCACAAAGCGACTCTGCTTGTTCGGATCGCGCACGTGTCCCTGAGGCGGGCCCATATAAAACGTGCCGCAGGTTTGACACTGGAAGAGCACGTCATCGCCACGCAGATGAACCTCCGCCGCCTCGCCGGCGGTGCGCAGTTGCTTGAGGTGACCGTTGCAGAGTTTGCCCTTCGCGTTTTTCTCGTTGCACACGGTTTGCGCGTTGGTGATTCTCTTTGGCACCGGCGCAGTCGTAGCGGTAGAGGAAGGCTGTTCGCTCGCGCTTGCTTCGGAGGCAGTTCCTGTCATAGCTGCTAGTTAACTTTCGCTCGGGGACTGTTTTGTGATTGCAGCGCAAATCTTACAGAGTTGATCAAATGCGCGTCAATGAATCGAAGGAATTGTAGGGCAGGGCTTGTCCTTGCCCGTGCCACAGGTGACGACATTTTGAAGGACGAAACCACGAAGCAATCCGGGCAGGGACAAGTCCTGACCTTACATTTTAGCCGTGTTATGCTGCACTCGAATGCTAAACGATCTACTCGGGGCAATCTGGCGTCGAGTGCCAAGGTCAATGCGACGCTTGACCGTCAGACTGAGTCATCCACGGTTTGCAGTTACCGCAGGAGCGGTTATCACTGACGCCCGCGGTCACGTTTTATTACTCAAACACCGCTTTCGCCCCGGCGCGGGTTGGGGAATGCCAGGCGGTTTCATTGAAGCAGGCGAACAACCTGACGAAGCACTGCGACGCGAGTTGCGCGAAGAGGTCGGGCTCGAAGTCGAGAAACTGAAACTGTTTACTGCGCGGGCTTTCAAAACGCCAAAGCAGGTCGAGATAGTTTTCACAGCCCGGGCTGTTGGAGATCCCAACCACCTCAGTTTTGAGATTCAAAAAGCGGCCTGGTTTTCTCCCGACGACTTACCTGCAGAGTTACCAAAGGACCAGGCGCAGTTAATAGGATGTGCGCTGACCGATGGAGCAAGGCCACCGGATTGATGTATGCTGTGCAGCGCAATACGTAAACACAGTAATGAGTAATGAGTGATGAGTTATGAGTTGTGAATATGAAGTCACAACCCGTTGCTTCCATTCATAACTCATCACTCATCACTTATTAGTTGGAGAAGAAAATGGTTGATCTGATTCCGTCGTCCGAGGCTGTAATGGAAATGCTGAAGCGCACCGGCGCTTTTCGTGAGGGCCACTTCGTCTATCCCAACGGCAGACATTCACCGCACTACTTTCAAATGCCGCTGGCTTTTCGTTACTACGACACGGCGCGGGTGTTGGCAGTCGCTCTGAGCAGAAAGTTTCGCGTGGATCGTGATATATCGAGCCAGTTGCCAAAGGTCTCGATCATCAGTCCCAGCTCAGGAGGCATTCCCGTCGCCTTCGGCGTGCGCGACGCGCTCAGCGCCGAGCAAATTTATTGGGCCGAGAAGGAAGGTGGGAAACGAATGTTTCGGCAATACGTAAATAGGGGCGAAGTGAATCCCTGCATTCTTGTTGACGACATAATCAGAAGCGGCCATGCGATTGACGAAACGACTCCACTGGTGCAGGAGCTGGGCGCAAACATTATCGGCTGTGGCGCAATAGTTCGTTTCACTTCCGCGCCGGACAAGCTGGGCGATGTGCCGATCAGATCACTCGTTGAGTTTGACGCGCACATGTATGACAGTGGCGATGAGTGTGACGACTGTAAGAAGAACGTGCCGGTTGAGAACGTTCGCTTTTAGAAAACCGTAGGCAGAAGGCAGAACGCAGAAGGCCGGTCCGATGTGTTCGGTCTCACTGTTTGACAAGGCCATTCCTAATTTGTCTTAACAAATTGCTGGCACTAGTAATCCAGCGCTGCGGGATCAGTATCCGCGTTGAATCTAACGGCCTTTGGCGGCACCAGTCGCGGAATGTCCTCCCTAATACTCCTTTTCTCTTTTATTACCCTTAGTCGGGGGACGTGGTGTATATTTAGAGCAACCTGCGGAGTTGCGCACGTAAACACACACCTGGCTCGAGTAACAATTCACAGCAACCTGGTAATACCTATGAAGAAAGCACTATTTATCGGCATCTTTTCATTGCTGGCGCTCGCTCCATGCCGTTGCGCTCTGGCGCAGGCTGGCAGTAACACTACGCCCGTAAAAGCAGTTGAAAAGTCTGCCGCAGCGAGTGAATCGTCAACAACTGCTGCATCCTCTAACAGAGCGATACCCGCAGTTGCTCCGCCCGAAGAGAGGTCGAGTCTGGCAGTTCGTGAATCGAATAACGCGCCAACAACCGGTATCTCCTCTGACCCGGCGACCGCGACTGCGACTGCGACGGCGACAGCTCCAGCTACACGAACGGCGAACGGCGATCCTGCACCTGGCAACAAGGCAGCGGCCACTGAAGATTCAGCGCTGACAGATATTTACAAAGTTGGTGTGGGCGATGTGCTCGATATACGACTGCTCAACTCAGCCGCCAATCGATCTACTCTCTACAGCGTTATTGAAGGCGGCTTGATCGATTTTCCGATTGCCGGCGGATCGCTACAAGTGGCAGGCCTGACAACAAAAGAAATTCAGGCTCGCATCACCTCTGAACTGAAACGCCTGGCAGTGGAAGAGCGAACACAGGTTGCGGTGGGAGTGAGACAATACGGCAGTCACACGGTGATCATTACCGGTCTGGTCGGCAGTCCTGGTACAAAGATTTTAAGGCGCGAGGCAGTTCCGCTTTATGTACTCCTGGCGGAAGTTCAGCCGCGCCTGGACGCCGCCCGCGTAGCCATAATGCGCGCCGAGGCACCCATCCAAGTCGTGGATCTGAGTGACTCCGCCGCCCTTAACTTTATTGTCCGGCCTGGCGATGTGATAAACCTAACCGCCCGTCCGCAGGAGTTTTACTATATTGGTGGGCGGATTAGCTATCCCGGACAAAAGACTTTTCAGCCAGGAATCACTTTGATCCAGGCGATCCTTGCCGCCGGTGGTTTAGCTCGTAACAATGTAGTCGAACTCTCCCGCGAAGGTTCGGACGGTCGCCTGGCCAGTACAAAGTTCAACCTGAAAGAAATCAAGTCAGGCAAGATTGAAGATCCAAAACTGCAACCCGGCGACCGCATAGAAGTCCTGCACTAAACCCCGCTTGTCTTACGAGAGCGGCGACGATTGTGGCGACTGCACGAAGGACGTGCCGGTTGAGCACGTGCGTTTCTAGAAGCCAAGGCGAGCAGAAGAATGCGGGTAAGGCGGACGAAAATGTCCGCCCTTGGGTTTTGCGGGCAACCTCACCGAGTCGCTAACCAGCCATTAGTTTATCTGAGCCGGTTTCTGGCCCAGGCGGGATCCCTGCGACAATCCAAGACGGCATGGATTGATACGACGTTTTTCTCGAACGTATAGAAGATAGCGAAAGGGAATCGACGAGAAAGCAGGCGATAGTAAGACTTGAAAGGTCTTTCGTGAATGCCAGCGTAAAGCCTAAGAGATTCGATGTCGGCGTAGAGATTAGTTAAGAAGTAAGAACCGAGACCTGCTTCCTGAGCTTCATAGAATCGGAAACCTTCGATCAGATCCCGTTCTGCAAGATCAAGAATCTTAATATTCACGAGGTTTGTTCAGTGATGCGTTTCTTGGCAGTCTCCCAATCGCCAAATTGCGCGTCGCCAGTTTCGATGAGCCGCTCGCGTTCATCCAGTAGATCCTTGTGCCATTGAGGCATTGGCACGCCCTCAGCTCTCATTCGCAAATCATCCCAAAGCTCCTCCATAATGCGAAGCTTTTCCGCAACCGTCATTTGGTCGATTTGGAGTTGTGTAGACATGGACGCATTTTAGCAGATCATCCACGGATTGAGTTTATCCCTGGCGAAATTTCTCTTGCGTCTAGATCTCGTGGCGGTTGGCGAGCGCCTTATCCATTGTCACTTCGTCCACGTATTCCAGATCACTTCCCACCGGCATGCCCATGGCAATGCGCGTCACGCGCAATCCCAGCGGCTTGAGCAAACGGCTGATGTAGTTTGCCGTTGCCTCGCCTTCCGTGGTGGGATTCGTTGCCAGAATCACTTCACTCACTTCTACCCCATCGTTATTTTCCGGCTTGAGGCGCGGCAGAAGATTCGCAAGATGAAGTTCGTTGGGACCAATGTGACGAATGGGCGAGAGACTTCCGTGAAGCACGTGGTAGACGCCCTTGAAGCTACGCGTCTTCTCAACAGCGACGAGGCTATGAGGTTCCTCAACAACGCAGATTATCGAATGGTCCCGCGAAGTTGAGGCGCAGATGCGACAAGGCTCAACGTCCGTGAGGTTATTACAAATCGAGCAGAGGACGATTCGTTCTTTTACTTCTCGAATGGCAGTGATCAAGCGGTCAAGCTCGCTGTCGGGCGTGCGCATGATGTGAAATGCCAGCCGCTGCGCAGACTTGTGTCCAATGCTGGGCAGGCGTTTCAGTTCGTCGATGAGTTTTGTGACGGGCTCGGCGTATTCCAACATAGCAAGTTTCGAGTTTCGGGTTCAGAGTTTCGAGTTCATCGTGCGAGCGTTTCCGGATTCGAACTCGAAACCCGAAAACTCGGAACTCGGAACTCGAAAAAAAAGTGTTATCCCAATAGTCCGCCCAGCCCCGGTGGCAACATGCCGCCAAGTTTACCCTTCATTGCTTCGTCCACTTTGCGGTTGGCCTCGTTGATGGCGGCGAGGATCATGTCCTGGAGCATCTCGACGTCACCTTCTTTGACTGCTTCGGGATCGATCTTCAACGAGACGATTTCATGATTGCCTTTCATCTCCACGGTGACGACCCCGCCTCCGGCTGAAGCTTCGGTGCGCAGTTCCTCCATCTCCTTCTGCATCTTCTCCTGCATTACCTGCGCCTGCTTCATCATCTGCTGAATATTAAATCCGCCAGGGAATTTCATTGCCCGCACCTCTCTCCAGTTCGGTTTTACCAGTCATCGGTCTTTGCAAGCATCGTAACTTTCATTACGAGCGAATGCAACGAAGCGTTAACGTGCTCGCTCAAATAGACAGGATTAACAGGATTAACAGGATTGACAAGATTACGAGCAACTAATTTGAGCGACAGGTAGCCGCGTCTCTTTCGCTTGTCGAAAAGCTATGCAAACCTAACCAGCAAAAAACTTCTTGTGAATCTTGTTAATCATGTCTAGTGTTCACTATCACCAAGAGCTTGGTCAGTGGCGACGGGACTTCTGGAAATGTGGAAAGAATGAGCAACCCTAACGACCATAATGAAATTGAGCGCACCTTAACGGCTGAAATAGAACTCTACTACGATCTTCATCTGCCAGCGGTCCAGCCCGCGCCCTTGCTGATCGCCTTACACGGCTATGGCGCAAACAAACGACAGATGATGCGCGAGGCGCTCGCGCTGGCCCCTGATGGTTTCGCCATCGCGTCATTACAGGGTTTTCATCAGCACATGAAGGAACCGAAAGAGCCGGGCGGACCCTTGCGCTTCGGCTTTGGCTGGCTGACGAACTTTCATCCGGAAGATTCCGTTGCGATTCATCATCAGGCGATGCTCGACTTAGTTCAGACACTAACGAACGAGGGCGTAGTCGATCCCAGGCGCATATTCCTGCTCGGCTTTTCGCAAACGTGCGCGCTTAACTATCGTCTCGCTTTCACACATCCGAATCTTCTGCGCGGTGTTATTGGAATCTGTGGAGGCATACCTGGGGATTGGGAGACGAGCGAAAACTACCAGCCAACCCAGGCTGCAGTGCTGCATCTCGCCGGAACGCGGGATGAGTATTATCCGCC
>JBGPYG010000319.1:0-5128 GCA_041493085.1 Pyrinomonadaceae bacterium
GATGATCTCTTTTTTATCCGCGCTCGCCGCCACGTGTTCAACTTCAAACTCGCCGGGTGTTAGTAGAACTGCTTTGTCATGGCGCGATTCAGCAGAGGAGGGAACTGAATAGAGGTGCGTCCAGCCGTCTTTTTCCCAGGGGAAGACGATGCGGTCATCGGCCGACCAGATGAGTTGATCTTCGGCAACAACATTTCTAAACACGCTGCCCGCGTCCTTGTCTGCCTTCCATATTTCACGTCCGACACCGGTCGCAGCGTCAGCAACGCGAATCGACCACGGTTCTCCTCGGCGCCTGGGCGCAAACGCCGCTGCCTCACGCGAAGCAGGAATACGAATGAAGGCCAACTGTTTACTATCGCGCGACCAGACCGGCTCGCTGTCGCGATCCACGCTCGGATCGAGATAGCGAACAGTCTTCGTGCCGTTGTCATAAACGCCGATGAAGCCGTGGTCTCCGCGGCCATTGACGAACGCGAGCTTCGATCCGTCTGGTGACCAACGAATCGAGTCGGCTCGGCCTTTTGGCTGAATAAGCGCGGCCGGCTTTTCGTTGCCGTCAATCTTAAAAGACCAAATTTCTCGCTTTGAAATGTAAGCGAGGGCGTAGCCTTTGGGCGACGCGGCCGCCGAGTGACCTTCAGCCAACTGGCGTGGCGGCTTGCCGTCGAGCATCACAATCCACAGTAGTTGTTTTGGCTCTTCCGGCGCGCTGCGGGGATTTGGGCTTTCTCCAAAGTTATCAAGGTCGCCGCCGCGCGTGTAAATAATCGCCTTAGCGTCTGCCGTCCAAACTAGTTCGCCAAGTTCCTCGCCATCGTCCTCCGTGTAGGAGGTTAACTGTTTGCCCTTGTACTCCGGCGGATTCGCTACCCAGATGTTCCGCGCGCCTTTCGCGATCTGCACCCAGGCGACGCTGCCGCCGACCGGCGCGGCAACCAGGTCCGAAGGAAAGGGCGCACTCATCACTTGCTCAAGCGTGAACTGTTTCTGAGTTTGAGCGAGCGAGAACCCGATGGAGAAACAAAGGAATAGTGTCGCGACGGATAGTCTTTTCAAAACCGGACCTCCTGTTTTGGTCGAAGAAGTTTGGGCGGAAGGCGGAGATTATACAGCGAGCAACGTTCTTACTGGGACCGCGGGCGTCTCGCCCGCCGCGCGCGGGCAAGCTGGAGTTTACGAATAGCCAAGGACCATAACTTCAGTTTCCTGTTTCGCGCCTGCGGCGCTCATTGCGGGCGAGACGCCCGCGGTCCCAGTAATGAAGGTCTCGGTGATGACCGAATTAAGCTCCTTGCCACTGGGGGCTGTCGACGCGCGGCTTCGACAATCGCCTCCAGCGATTTCTTATCTAACTGATAGACTGCAGCCGAAGGTACGAAGCCAAGTGAAACAGTAAACGCTGGAGCGCCTGCCTGCTCGAGCGCCGAAAGCACTGACTCGTTGCTGAAATAGCGGCGGCCCCGCGCGACGACGACAAAGTCTCCTTCGCGTAGTTGCTGCAACGCGTTTGGATCCGAAATGAGAATGCAAACCAGATCGGGACGATTGGCGCGTTGGGCGTAGTATGAAGCCAGACCCGGAGTTTCACTCGCGACTTTCGCGCCCGGTGTGGCCCGCCTGGCTATTTCAAGTACCACTTCATGAACGCTCGAATCGTAAAACTCATCGTGCGGAAAATAGTATCCCGTTTTGGCACCGCCGCCGCCGAGTGCATTGGTGTAGAGCCTGAAGTGGGGGCCAGCCTTAGCCAACGCGTTCAGCGATCCTGCCACGACAATCAGCGCCAACGTGGGTCGCATGTAAACTTTGGGCCATTCAGCGGTGAGCAGGGCGGAAAGCCGTTGCCCAAGCCAACGGCCAACGGCCTGCACCCCAATGGCTGAAGTGATGAGCACCGCCGGCAGCACGGTTGTAAAGTAACGAGTAAACTTTCCGCCCCCAAAGCTGAAGGTCATCATCCATAAGAACATCCATAAGATAATGAAGTAACGTCCGTCGCCGAGCTTGCGCCGGAAAAGCAACGGCAAGCCCACCAGGAATCCCACGACGGTTAACAACGGCAGCTTGACTACTAAAAAGACGTGATAGAAATACCAGGGTATTCCATTCAGCCAGTCGGTCAGGCGATGCGAATGGAGCTTCCCCATGAATTCATAGCCGTCATGGCCGATAAGTTTTTGCCCGGCAAACTGGCCCATTTGGTGCCAGGTGGCTGGGAACAGAATGGTTGGGCTTAGAAGCACGAATACAATGCCCATGAGGCCGTAAAATTTCAGCAGTCGCATCTTTCCCAGACGCCAACGCGTTGCGGGAACCGCCTGGAATATGAAGTAGTAGCAAATAGCGACCGTGAGAAGTTGCGGCACGTATTTCGAAGCCATCATCGCGCCAAACGCAGCTGCCGTAGCCCAGTAATATTTTTCCGCCCGCACGGTAGACTGAGTTTCTGCAATACGTTGGCTGTGCAGCCAGAGGAGGTTGCCCAGCAGAAAGAAGAACAAAAGGAAAGTGTCCTCTTTCGCAATTCGATTAAATCCGATGGCCATCGGATCAAAAGCCCACAGTGCCGCCGCGATTAATCCTACTTCAGCGCCGAATAGTTCGGCCGCAAGCAAGTAAATAAGAATGGCCGTGAGCGCGCCAAAAATCGTGCCCGGAAAGCGCAAAGCCGTTTCCGGTGAGATTGGCCTCTGCCCGCCGAGGGAGGGAAGGCTGTTCCATTTATCGGCGGCGACGACGCTGGCAGTCAGCAGCGCCTTCATCAGCAGCGGATGCTCGCTGTTGGCTGAGGTCAATCCGTGCTCGCGATAATCTGCCACGGCCTGGAGTTTGTTCAGCTCGTCTTCACTCAAGCCTTCAGCGCTCAAGCTCGAGACCCGGAAACCAAAGCCCACTAAAACGAGCACCGCCAGAATAGCGATTGCCAGAGTGCTGTTTACGGAAACCACACCTCGATCTGCGAAAAGCTCGGGTTTCAAGCCCGCTGTGATAATTGCATCCGCCCTGGCTGCCAATGTTTTAAGCCCCTTAGTTTCCTTATTGCCTTCAGTAATCCGACTCTGGACGGACAAAGGCCGCCCGACAAAAGCCGAAAGCGTAGCGCGATTCAAACACCGGCGCAACCTGGCATCTAAAAAGGGGTTCGAATGGCTCTTAAAGGCTTGCAATTCGGCTGGAAATCAGCGAATATTCGCGTCGATTTGTAGCCCGTGATTAGCAGTTGCCGGCGGCTTCTACCTGGCCACGGTCGATTCCGACAACGAATAGTGATTGTTTGTACGCTTCTTTCTAGACCAGGACTTGATTGTCCGTCGCGCAGTTCTGGCGCGCTCGCTTAAATCCGGAGAGGAAACAACATGGCAGAGATTCAGGAGAACCTTGATGCGGGAAGTTCCGCGCAACCGTTCCGCATAGATCAAAAGCTTCATCAGATACTTTACAAAGCGGAAGCAGCCCCCAAGCTCGAACCGATGCCACAAGAAGTATTGCCGGAACCGGTTTATCCGCAGAAACCCGATCCGGTGCCGATGACGCGTAAGGAATATCAGAAGTTCAACGCGATCCGGACCTGGAAGAGTTGGGGCTCTCCTTATTTCAAGTCACGTTGGCACAGCGGCGAGCTGCGCCCGCTCGTTCCGTACCTGTTCACCGAGTGGAAGTGCAATCTTGATTGTCACTATTGCTGGTCCTACAACAACGCCGTCAAGGGCATGACCGAAGACGTCGCCAAGCGTTCGATCGATTGGATCCATTCAATCGGCGCGCGCGTGCTGGCGCTGATGGGTGGCGAGCCGCTACTGCGACCGAAGTTTATCCACAAGATTGTCGACTACAGCGCGAAGAGAGACATCTTCGTTTACCTGCCGACGAATGGCCGCTTGATGAAGCCGGATGTGATCGATCGTCTTGGCGACGCTGGTATCGCGACGTTTAATCTAGCGGTTGATTCGGTCAAGGAGCGAAAGTCTTTGCCGAAAGCGCTGGACCCGATTCGCCCTTACTTCGATTACCTCGTAAAGCGTCAGCATCACTACGGTTACTCGGTCATGTTCAATATCAACATCTGCCATAACAACATGGACGATGTTAAGGAACTGACAGCGATTGCTCACGACAACGGCATTGCCACTGACTACCACGTGAACGAAACGCCGATGATGGAGCAGTCCCACTTCAAACACCTCAACGAGAATCAGACTTATCTGACTCCCGACGATTGGCCGAAGGTTGATGCTTTGCTCGACTACCTGCAGGATCTGCGCATGAACCACGGCTATAAGATGGCGAATCCGGTGCAGCACATGGAAGACATGAAACTGCTGATGCGCGGCCGCGTTCCACCCTGGCAGTGCCGCGCTGGACAGAATTCGCTGATCATTCGCACGGACGGTTCGCTCGCGCCGTGCTTCCCGATGTATTCAGCGACCCACGACTGGGGCACCGTCGGTAACCACAAGTTTGACGTGAAGCAACTCGATGAGATGAAGGTCGAATGCACGAAGCACTGTCTCTCGACGTGTAACTACATTCTCGGGTATTGCTACGACAACATGCGCGTGATTAGCTGGGGAGTCAAGCAGGCGCTGCATGGGTTTAAGGGAGCAAGCAACGGCTTCTAGGCTTTAGTGAGCGCAACCAACGCAAACGGAAAACCGGAGTCAGTAGTCCTGGCTCTGGTTTTCTATTTGTGAAGTTGGGCGGTAGCCGACCCTCAAATGCAATCGCCATGGGCATCAGAACCGGGAGCGGTAGCGACGGGCCCCATGCTCAACTGAAAACTGATTGTCAGAACCGGGAGCGACCGGCGCTTTTGAGATAGCCGCGATGCCGAGTGTGATCGAAAGCGCGAGTATTTGAGTTGAGTATCTGGCCGGTCGCTACCGCTCCCGGTTCTGATGCGTCAGACAACTCGTCCGCCCCTCATCGTCAGAATGCCGACAACGACATTCACGCCCACCCCGATCGAGATCGCAATCCAGTATCGCTTCCTGCTGACTGCGTTCTTGAAGCGAACCAGTGTCAAGATGCCCAGCGGCATCCAGATGAAAATTGACGACCACAAACCTGGGCCGTATCTCATAATGCTCAGCGCAGTCACACTATGAGTGATGCCGTTGACCAGCAC
>JBGPYG010000314.1:0-5200 GCA_041493085.1 Pyrinomonadaceae bacterium
TTCTGATAATCGCGAGCGAAGTGTAAGCGCAAACCGCTGCGAGCACCTGGCTCAAGCCAGGTGTGAACAAGAACGGTCCATGATGACGTCAGGTCTCGATCACGATCTGTTGCACTTCCAAGTTGAATTCGCGACCGACAACTGAATCATCCCTCGTCTTCCATTCCTGATTCCCCTGTGTCCGAAATCCCAAATGGCAAATGACAACTCGTAAATGAGAAATGGAAAATCAGTCTCCTGCCGGTGCCCTGCCTCCTGCTCCTGCCGCCTGCGCCTGCCTCCTGCTTTCTAGCCTCCCGGGCTGGATTGTGCAAGAATGCGCACGTATCAAGAAGGGGCAACCAATGAGTCGGTCCTGGAACCGCTCAGTTTGGCTCGGTCAGAAATTTCGCAATTATCTTTTTACCAAAGTTAAAGTTAATCAGAGGAAGTCACGCCTGACTAAGGACGACTGGGTTTATGTTGCCACTTGAGGAGGATTACTCATGAAGCGCTGGTTTCTTTTGTCTGTGATAACAGTGCCCGTCGTCGCGTTGTTGTGCGTCGCCATCGTCCACTCGCAGCGGATGAACCACGCCGAGATGACGTTTGTACAAGACGATGAAAAACCGATGAAGGTGGAAGTGACGCGCTGGGGGCCGACGCAGGAAATGCTTGACGCGGCGGCAGCCAGGCTCGCGCGGCAGACGCAGGTGCGGCGTTATTTGAAGGGCACGCGCAACCGCATGCTTTCACTCGAACTCATCCAGGAAGACGAGAAGTCGTCGAGTTCAGACTCCGCACCGCCGAACCGTTACCGCGGCACCTTCTACGACTACACCAACAATCAGACAATCATCGCGGAGAGCAGCTTCGATCGTCCGGAGCAAGTCGATGTAACTGTCTCGGCGTGGCAGCCGCTGCCCAGCAACGAAGAGATGGACGAGGCCGTTGAGATTCTGAAAGGCGATCCAAAGCTCGGCCCGGCGCTGCTGGATGAACGCATCCAGGTCTATCCGCCGATGCCGCCGCTCTATTTTGGGATTGCCAAGTCTAAAGGCCGCGTGGAGCGTACTATCAACGTCGGACTGCTGGCGAAAGACCCCACGGACAAATCAGTCGACCGTCCAAACGAAGTAGTCGCCGTGAATCTTTCCCGGCGCACGGTGCTGAGGTTTGCAGCCGGCGCGCCCCCAACCTCGAAGGCGGCTCCCGCGGCGTCGTGCGGCCCGAGCGCCAGCGGCTCATCGACCGGCAGGGGAATCGCCGGGCAGTATAATTTCATCATTAGCGATCAGGACGGCACGGAGCTATGGAATTTTCTGGCGATCAGGCCGTCGGCGTCTTCCGGCGCGGACGCTTCGGGTATTGAGCTGCAAAAGGTGAGGTTCAGAGGCAAGCTGGTCTTGAAACGCGCACACGTTCCGATCCTCAACGTGCTGTACGACGGCAACACCTGCGGACCGTATCGCGACTGGGAATACGCGGAGAGCCAGTTCAACGCGGATCCGACTAACGGAACCACGGTGACGCCGGGCGTGCGCTCCTGCACCGTCCCCGCCACCACGCAGCTCGACACCTCGATTGACTCGGGCAATTTTCAAGGCATCGCTTTCTACAAGAGTGGCGATGCGGTCATCCTCGTCAGCGAAATGTCCGCAGGCTGGTATCGCTACATCTCCGAGTGGGGTTTCCACAACGACGGCACCATCAGCCCGCGCTTCGGCATGGGTGCGACGCTCAACAGTTGCACTTGCAACGGACATGTCCACCACGCCTATTGGCGCTTCGACTTCGACATTGACGGTGATTCGCCTAACCGCGTGACCGAAGGAAACGGGACTGGCTCTCGGCCTCTGCCGATCGGCAACACTATCAACACCGAGATCAGGCGTTATCGCGATCTGAAATCGCTTTTCTGGCTGGTGGAAAATCCCAATACTCACGACTCTTACAAAATTGTTCCAAACGTCAACGACGGCACGGCCCTAAATGATACTTACGGCGGCGGCGATCTCTGGTTTCTGAGTTACAACGCCGCGGAGATTGACGACAGCACCGTGCGCACAAGCACGGCAGCCAACCTTAACGCCTTCGTTAACAGCCAGAATATTTTGGATAGCGATTTAGTGATCTGGTATGGGATACACGTTGGCCACAATCACCCGACTGGCCCGCAAAGGGGTGAGCCCGATATTTCCGGTGAGCTTGTCGCCGGGCCCGACCTCGTACCAGTGCACTGGTAAGTAATCTGGCCGCGGATCTACGCGGATTACCGCGGGTCGTAACGAAAACGGATAGAACGATTTGATTGCAGGCTTTTTCAGATCCGCGTCTATCTCCATGAATCCGCGGCTAATTGCGTTCAACCGCGGTCTGCCTCACTGCTCACTCACTGCTGCCGGTTTTCCTTCAATCAGCAACCACGCGCTCAATCCACTCAACAACGCCAGAACCATTGCCACTGCCGTGACGCGGCGGAAGGCGGATATGAACGATTCGTCAATCGACTGTTTCAACGTCTTCGCCAAAGCCGGGTCGATATTGGCGGGTATTTCCACGGCGGCTAGTTTTGTTCGCTGCTGATCTACCGACTGCTTAATTTCAGGTGTGATCTGAAGCGACTGCAAACGCCGATCGAGTTGGCTATTGAAACTGTGGAGCATGACAATTCCCAACACCGCAACCGCCAGTAGTCCGGCCGTGCGCGAGACTGCGTTATTTATCCCCGATGCGATGCCGGCACGGTTTTGCTCCACAGCATTCATCACCGTTGTGGTTAGCGGCGCGACACTCACTGCCATCCCTAGGCCGAGCACAACCACAGCCGGAAAGAAAGTTACCCAATAGCTGCCGCCAATATCTGGCCGCATGAACAGCGCAAATCCCAAAGCGGCGATGATGGGACCGATCACCAAAGGAAGCTTCGCGCCGTAACGCTTCACCAATCCGCCTGACCAGCGAGAGAGCAGAAACATAATGAGAACGAAGGGAAGCAGAGCGGCCCCGGCGGCTGTTGCCGTATAGCCCTGCACTTGAATCAGGTTGAGAGGTAGAAAGAAAAGAGATCCGCTAAGAGCGGTGTAAAGGAAAAGAGTCAACAAGTTCGCGCCGCTGAAATTGGGCGAACGAAACAACGTGAGCGGCAACATCGCATTTCCCGCTTTACCACGGCGCGCTTCGACAATGAGAAACACAATTGCTGTTAAGACCCCGCAAGTCAGAGAGACGAAAATAGCGGGATCGCCAAACCCTCGGCGAGACGACTCGATCAGCCCATAGACTATTGTGCCCAGGCTGACGGTGGCGAGTGCGGCTCCAATCCAATCCAGGCCATGGGATTGTTCGTCGCGGCTCTCCGGCACGTGCAGGAATACGAGCGCCAGCACTACGAGCGCGATGGGAGCGTTGATAAAGAAGATGGCACGCCACGAGACGTGTTGTATGAGCCAGCCGCCGAGTACCGGACCAATGGCGGCGGTAATCGCCGTAAACCCTGACCAGGTGCCGATCGCTTGTCCTCGTTCTTGTTCGCTGAACGAAGCGCTGATGATTGCCAGGCTGCCGGGCACCAACAGTGCGCCACCGACGCCTTGCGCCGCGCGCGCAATAATGAGTTGGCTGATGTTTGGTGCGAGCCCACACCAGACTGATGCGAGCGCGAAGACGGCAACGCCGATGGCATAAATACGCTTGCGTCCGAAATGATCGCCGAGCGAGCCTCCCGCCAACAGTAGCGCTGCAAGGAAGAGCGCGTAGGCTTCGACCACCCACTGTACGTCTACGACGGTTGCGTTGAGATTTGTCTGGAGCGCTGGCAGCGCCACGTTGACTACGGTGCCGTCAATAAAGACCATGCTTGAACCGAGAATGGTGGCCGCGAGTATCCACGGTCGAGATGATTTGGCGCAGGGAGCGTCTGCGGCTTTCGACTTGATGACTCCTTCGTCGCACGGTTGGCTCATGTTGTGGTCCGAACAAGGATTGGAGGAGCGTCACGGTCCCGGGGGCAGTGGGAGCATAGCATCGTCTTCGGGCGCAGATCTTCAACTATTCAGACCGGAAACGGGATCGACTGCTATCTGAAAACGCAAACACAAACTGTTGTCGCTTATACCTGATCGCTACCACCCCAACGCGGCTGCGCGCCGGGGACCCCGGTCCGCTACTCTTCGCAGGTTGCGAAATTCAGACACCTATTCCTCTCGTGCGCCGACCATGTAACACAATCCATCAGGCGCTACCTCAAAGAAGACGCGAAAGGGCACGCCGTTGAATTTGTCGACGCCGAAAGCGGACTCCGGCGGCGCGCCCCTAATCTCCTCAAAGGCGGCGTCGACGTCGTCCACTTCGAAGAAGCAGCCCTCCTGCGATGGGTCGCCACCGTTCTCGGCCAGGCCGATTTGCACGTGGTCTCGCTCAAGAATAACCGAACGGTAGGGTTCGTCTTGACGTGACACGACGCGGAAGCCGAATGTTTTTTCGTAGTAGGGAATTGCCGCATCGATGTCCCGAACCGGCAGGTTCATCGCATCGTCCGCGTAGGGCGCCGCAGATCTGAATACAGCCTTCATGGTTGTCTCCGGTTAGGGTGAATGGACGATCTGCCAAGTGAACCGAGCGGTTAGCCTAACGGCTTAGTTAACCCTGGCGCAACCATTACGAGTAGCTCCGTATCAAACGAGCGCCCTGTGGCTGGATATCTTACTTCGGTTATGATTCATCTTCGTAGTTCGTTCGGAGAAGGGTGGTGTCTTAAATTCGATCTCTCTGTGTGACCTCTGTGCTCTCTGTGTCTCGGTGGTGAGTGGTTGTCGGGCGTTTATTCACCACAGAGACACGGAGGACACAAAGGTTACACAGAGAAGACCTCAAACTAAGACACTACCCGGAGAAAGACTGATGACGCGCAATTGCGACTGACCGGCAGTGTGTCGGATTCACAATACACTATTCACTATTCATCAATAACGAATCTCAAGTAAAGAAATGTGCGGACGCTTCACACTCAAAAATCCAGGCAGACTCAAGTTTGCTAGACCGCAATGGTCAAACTTGCCGCTGCTCCAGCCGCGTTACAATATCGCTCCCAGCCAGGAGGTTCTGGCCATCACCCAGCCAGGTAGCGACCAGGCATGGTCGTTAATGAGATGGGGTCTCATTCCGTCGTGGAGCGCCGAGCCTAAGGGATTTATCAATGCCCGAGCTGAAACTCTGGAAA
>JBGPYG010000122.1:0-9113 GCA_041493085.1 Pyrinomonadaceae bacterium
GCGGTTCGGCTCCACCGGCGGACTGCTCGTGGTTTCTGTTCAACCGTCAACCGAGGCATTCAAGGCCGGGCTGAGGGCGGGTGATGTAATTGAATCCATTGATGGACAGCCGGTTGGCTCAGGCGCTGCGATGACGCTCCCGAAAGCTGGTGTGCCCTCCACGTGTATCGTCGTACGGAATAAGGAAAAAATCGTAGTGACCTTCCAGTACTCGACCAACGACTCCTCCAAAAAGCCATAACTGTCGCTGCAACTTAGCGGGACGCTTTAACTGGGACCGCGGGCGCCCTCGCCCGCACAATGAGCGCAGCGCAACCAGGCGGGCGATGGCGCCCGCGTTCCCGGTGAGAATTCGATCCTAAGATCTCAACCTAATCCACTACGTTCTGCCGCCATGGCCGCCTTTTGAGCGGGTGTGATACTCTAACTCACCCCTGTATTAGCGATAGTCCGGCAAACTTGAGTCTGTCGAACTGTCCATCTCGATCAAAGAATCATTGTCTACGCATGATGTTGCACGACGCAGTTTCGCGTTATCACGATTTGCTTCGCGACAATACGATCGCTGAATCTTCGCGAGTGATGCTCGATGAGGGTCTGGAGCAATCGAGACTCATTTTTGGGGGCCGCCGGCTTTCACCTTACCTGCGACCACACTTCGTCACCGAACAGGATTTCGCTCGCATCGTGGGCGTTTGCGAAACCGTCTGGTCGGCAATACAGAAGGTCAAGGACGCGGCGATTGCCGACGACTCCATTGTTGCTGACCTCGGTGTGACGGAGATTGAGCGGGAACTGATCGGTATTGATCCCGGTTACCACGCCGTCTCTCCCACGGCCAGGCTCGACTCGTTTCTTACCGATGCCGCCTACAGTTTTGTTGAGCTCAACGGAGAGAGTCCTGCGGGCATCGCTTACGTGGATGCTGCCTTCGACATCTTTTTGCGGCTGCCCGTGATGAAGAAATTTGCGGAGTCCTATAACGTCCGCCCTCTTTACGGACGTCGCTACCTGCTTGAGGTGCTACTTGATTCTTACGAAGAGTTTCTCGGTCGCAAGCCAGACGCGGTCCCGCAAATTGCCATCGTTGATTTGAAGGGAATGCCAACGCAGAAAGAGTTTGAGCTCTTCAAAGAGTTCTTTGAAGGGGAAGGCTATCAAGCAATAATCTGTTCGCCGGACGAGTTGGAGTTTGCTAACAACCGTCTGAGAGTTGGCGACTTCCGGATCGATATTGTTTACAGGCGGCTGCTCGTAAACGAGTACCTTCCCATCATGCGCGAGTATCCTGCGCTCCTCGACGCTTATCGTGCCGGCGCAATCTGCATGGTCAATAGTTTTCGCTCCAAGCTCATTCATAAGAAAGCACTGTTTGCTGTTTTGACGGATCAGCGGCGCGCAGCGCTATTCAGCAGCGCAGAGCAAGAGGCCATACGCAAACACGTCCCGTGGACCCGGCTTGTGAGGGCTAAAAAAAGCGACTACTTCGGGAAGGAGATCGATCTACTCGAATACATCGAGGCCAACCGTGACCGTCTGGTTCTCAAGCCGAATGATGACTATGGCGGACATGGAATAACCATTGGTTGGAACACCGACGAGATTCGCTGGGAAGAAGCCTTGCGTAGCGCGCTGGTGAACGGCGATTATCTGGCGCAGGAGCGTGTGCCGACCGCGCGCGAAACGTTTCCGGCCCTCAAGGATGACGGCACGATTGAATTCGCCGACCAACTTGTTGACCTCGACCCGCTCTTGTTCAATGGCAAAGTTCGCTCGGCTTTTACCAGGCTTTCGTTTACTGAGCTCGCAAATGTCAGCTCAGGTGGGGGAATGGTTCCAACCTTTATCATCGATGAAAAGGGGTAGAGCGAAAGCGTGTACAATAACCAGCCCGAAGGCTAAGAAGACTGAGGAGACGTGCTCGCATGGTTGAAGAGTTGGATGAAGGTCTGGAAGGACCCGATGAGCGGCGCCACTACGATCGGGCACGTTTGATCGTCGACGCATTCTTTGACGGCAAGGATGCAACCGGCGTAGCGAGCACGAAAGACATCAGCATCGGCGGTTTCTACATGAACACGCAGGCAAACTTGCCCGAAGGCGCGGTGCTCCTTGTTCGCATTCCCTTCAGCGACGGCAAGCAAATTGTCGCCAATGCCGAAGTGGTCTATAGCAACCCAGGGCGCGGCGTAGGGTTGCGGTTCCAAAGTTTATCTGAAGAGAACGGCGCATTGATCAAGAGTGAGCTGGGTCGTGGCTGATTCTGCTTCAGACGTCCCGCCAGGACTATGGCGAGATCTTTCCGACGATGTGCGAGAGGCGCTGACAGGTAAACTATCGGGACTATGGGGTGCTCCCAGTGACGAAGCTGCTTTCAACGGGTGCGCAGTCGACAAACAACAGACACTGCTGATACTGGTTTCCCGTTTGCAGTTAAAGGGGCTTTGGCACGTTATCAGGAAAATAGATAATGTTTACGGGGAAGGCGGCGTAGGCATTGGTTTTTCGGCTTGGCCTCTGATCGAATCGACGCTAAGAGGACGCAAGGATTTCACGAGCTTTATGGCAAACCATAAAGATACGACCCGCGGCTTTTACGAGAAAGGCCGAGCCGAGGCAGTGTTGCATTTCCTTTTTATGGAGGGAACTCCCCGAAAATGGTACGTTCACTTCGATCTTTACAGCCCGTTGCATTCACCGGGTAGCGCCTTCAACCATTTGCGATATGAGTTTATCGGCAAGCTCACACCCGACTGGCGGCTGATTCAGCAACGTTTGAACGCCTGATACGCTTCACGAATAGGAGCCGGAAGCTATGTTCGATCAATTCACGTTAGGCATTGAGGAAGAATTTCAAATTGTTGACCCTCAAACGCGTGAGCTGCGTTCACACGTCTCGGAGTTTCTGGAAGAAGGCAGGATGATTCTCGGCGAGCAGATCAAGCCCGAGATGATCCAGTCGATGATCGAGGTCGGCACCGGCATCTGCAAGAACATCCAGGAGGCGCGCGCGGACATTACCCGCTTGCGTAGCATCATTTCCGGCCTTGCCGCCAAGAGCGGCCTGGTGATAGTTGCCGCCTCGACGCATCCCTTTTCCCGCTGGCAAGACCAGAAAATCTACGACGATGAAAGATACGAGCTGCTGGTCGAAGAATTGCAATCTGTCGCTCGTTCGCTTTTGATCTTTGGCTTGCACGTCCATGTTGGCGTGGCGGATTTGGATCGCCGCATTCATATCATGAATGCCGCCCGCTACTTTCTACCTCACGTGCTGGCGCTGACTACCTCCTCCCCGTTTTGGATGGGCCAGAATACCGGTCTCAAGTCGTATCGCACCGAGGTTTTCAAGAAGTTTCCGCGCACCGACATTCCGGATCACTTCGACTCCTACAGCAATTTTCAACGCTATGTCGACCTGTTGGTGAAAACCGGGTGTATTAACGACGGCAAGAAAATCTGGTGGGACCTGCGGCCGCATCCGGTTTTCCCCACGCTGGAGTTTCGTATCTGCGACATTCCTACGCGGGTCGACGATACTGTGGCTATCGCCGCGCTGTTTCAGGCGATCGTGGCCAAGCTCACCAAATTAATTGAGAAGAATCTTGGGTTCCGCTTGTACCGGCGCATGTTGATTCAGGAAAACAAATGGCGCGCCGTGCGCTGGGGGCTCGACGGCAAGATGATCGACTTCGGCAAGCAGAAGGAAGTGCCAACGCGCGATTTGATTCTGGAACTGCTCGACTTTGTCGACGATGTAGTAGACGAGCTCGGCTCGCGCAAGGAGATCGAGCATATTCACACGATTCTTGAGCGGCGCACTTCCGCGGAAGAACAACTGCGCGTCTTCAGCGAGACGAAGGATCTTAAGGCCGTGGTCGATCGCCTGATTGAGTTGACGATGGAGCACGTGCCCGTAGCCACTGACTTCACAATGTCGGCGCCAGTGCAAACGGCCTCAACAATCTCAAAGTAGCGACAGGCAGTTGACTCACTTGTCAGGTTAACGCCGCCTGTTGCGCGCCGGTGGATTGGCGCGCGTTCGAAGCGGTTTCACATCCGGACATGCCTGTTTCTTTTGAATCCACTTCGCTCCCTGGGCGTTGATTTGCAGCAGGTCGATGGGCGGGCCGACATACTCGCTGCGGGCCTCGACTTCAGTCTCGACCAAACGTCGCACTCCTGCGGCAAGACCATCCTTCCAGAAGCCGGGAGTGTCCTCAGGCAAGCCTTCGATTGCCTCGGTTTCGCCGAGAAAACGAGTCACAATTTCGCCCTTACAATCATCGAGGCAATCGTCAGGAATAACCGTCACCCCGATTCCGCGCGCGATGAAGGACGTGCGAAACTGCCGCACATAAACAACCGGACGATTTCTCTCGAAGCCTGCGATTACAATCCGCAGAAAAGTTTGGCCCTCCAATTTAGTGTGAAACTCGTTCGCGGAATCGCGCCTGAGTCGATTCAGCTCGACAAAGAGCTCCGCTGTAATAAAGCCCGTAAGGATGTTCACTTTTTCGGCGGCTGATGCGTCAGGCTTTAGTTGCAGTGCTTTGATTGCGATGTCTGGAACGCTAAAGCCAGTCGCTTTGTCTCTGAGCAGCCCCTCAAATGCGATGAACAAATTTCCGACTTGTTGAATCTTGCAGACCTGGCTGTTTAGTTCCTTGCCGTAGGTGTCGGTCACTTTGCTATCGGCGCCGATGACAATCTCGTTAGCCGCGCGCGCGACGACGATTGTGGTGGCCCTTGTCTGGCTGTAGGGGACTGTGAGGAGAACAGCAGTGATGCCAAGCACTCTTGGCAGGATCTGATTTGTGATCATCCGCATCGTTCGTTGGCCATCACTCGTATGGGTGTAAATGTTATTTCCTACCGTCATTGCCTCGCGAGATAATACTGCCAGAGCATTCTCGCCGCTACTGAACGATAGGGTCGCCACGCTTCAGCCAGCTCCCATAATTGATTTGAGTTTGGTCTGCTGGTGAGTAACTTGAGTTTCGTAACCGCGATCGCGAGCGCCAGATCGTTAACCGGCCAGATATCCGGACGACGCAGCGCCATCAACAGATAAACATCAGCGCTCCACGCGCCGAGCCCCTTTATCTCCATCAACGCAGCCTTTGCTTCGACATCGCTCATCCGCGAGAGCTGCGGCAGGCGCAAACGCTTTTCCGTTAGCGATTGAGCCAGATGCAGGCAATACGCCGTCTTCTGCCGCGTCAGGCCAAGCGATTTCAGGTGAGCTTCACCCAACTCGATCATGCGCGGAGGGTGGAAGGGAACCACATTCTTTTTTACGCGCGCGAATACCGAAGCCGCCGAGGCTAATGAAACTTGTTGTTCGAGGATGATTTGGATGAGCGTGGAAAAGCCGGGCCGGCGCGCCCAGAGTGGCGGCGGTCCCAACTTTTTCAGAATGGAAGCCAGATCTTTATCGCGCCGGGCAAGAGTTCTTGCGGCGCGGGCAAGGGTCAACCCTGTTAACGCGTCTCTCGTCATTGAGTCGGAGTTAGCGAAAGAATTGTTTTCGCGTAGCAGGTGACGAGCTCAGCTAGTCTGATGCGCCAGTGCCAACTGAAGGAAGTTTTCAAAGAGGATGCGGCCGTCGCGAGATTCGTTTTGGTGCTCCCAGCGCGTGCGGCTCTTGTTCCAGTCTTCGAAAGATTTTTCCAGGTGAAACTGGACCGTGTAGATAAGCTGCCCTTCGTCGCGTTTGACCATCATCTGATTGCGGCAGAGGTATGAGGTAGCGAGCAAACTAAAACCTGCCGGCACGCGGTCGAGTTGTAGACCATGATTTTGCCAAACGCGCAGCACGCGCGACTGCTTTGTGTAATCCTGCCAAAGGCCCGAAGCCGGATTATTAATCCCGCGAAAAATTGGGTCAGCCAGGTCAGTGATGCGGACAAAGCGGTACTGATATTCGAGTGGCCGATTGTTGCGCTGCTCGTGCTGCTCGAGGCGGTCAAGCGTGACCACGCGCGCGTCAAAGCCGAGGCCGACGAGTTGGTGTCCGCCGCAGATTGCCAGAACGGGAATAGTGTTTGTCCGAATAAACTCGGCGAATGTTTCGATGACCGTAGGATTGTAATAGTCGAAATCACGAAGGGTGCCGCTCAGGACTATTGCATCCGGCTTGAATTGTCGAGCCGCAAGCGCGATGGCCGCCAGCGGCGTCACTTGGGTGGTAGGATCTTTCACGAGCCGCTCGATGTTGCTAAGAATATTCTCCATCGCCATCTGCGCAATGCGGCGTTCGCGTCTGATCTCCAGCCACGCGTCATTCCCCCAGTCGGTTCGCGCTACGTCCGAGAGATCATCCTCATCGCGCAGCAAACTATCAACCACGAGCACGCGCACTTTATCGATCTGTTTTTCGATTGGCTCGTAACGGCAGAACGTCTGTTGATTGAATGGAAAAGGAAGCGCGGCACCGGCCTCTGATTGTTCTTCGATTTGGAGTTCCCTCGGCTCTTCGATCATGCTGCTGACTATTAAACTTCGAACTTTGTTGTAACGCAAGCTCGCAACTTGCTTCGCACCGCTTCCAGTATGCATAAAGGCTGAACCACTAAGGCACGAAGAACACAAAGTGATAACCCGTAGATGACTTCGTGCCTTTGTGTCTTGGTGGTTAGTTTGTTCGCTGCCTGGTCGTTTGTTTGAACTCCGGAATCGAACTTCCGGCGCCGGCATCCGAAACCTCAGTTCTTATTTTCTCAACCAAGAGCCGGCGGATGCGAGTCTTAAACGCTTCCGATTTACCGGCGGCTTGATGATCAGCCAGCAGAAACATTCTGTGCCAGGAAGATTCGAGCTCGTCAGCGAGTTGAGAGATTTTGGTGATGTCGTAAGGAACCGCCACGCTCTCGCAACCGGCGCGCGCGAACACCGAAAGAAAACGGGCAGTAGCCAGATCGGGACAGAGCAGCCGCCGCCGTCCGGCCTTCAATTCCACGCCCAACAAGGTGTGCTGAATCTCCACGCGCGTTTTCGATGTTAAGCCCGCGAAATGGTAAGAGCGCGTGCGCAGCTTGCGGATGCGCTCTCGATAGATGTCAGGCAGCCAGGTGTTGTTGAGCTCGGCTCGGACTTGCGCGGCGTATTCTTCAGCAGTCATGTTGGGGAAGTTGTCCGATAGACTTCAAGAACCTCTGATTAACTGCAATTCCTCTTTGGAGTGCGGTGACCTGTCACCGCTTTGGCCTGCGGCGGCTTGACGCCGCCGTCTTTCCCTGGATTCAAGCGAACCATGGCCGCGACGGGTCGCGACCGACCAAAGCGCTGACCGGTCAGCGCACTCCAAAGTTCGCCGGAGATCGGAGCCTATCTCATCGATACCGACACGACAGGCTTTGTTTGCAAAGCATTCAGCACGCGGCCGGGAAAGAGGCCAAGGTAAAGAACACCAAGAATAGTGATGACCAACGCCAGGCCAATACTCGCAGGTATTCGTGGGGCGTTCCAGACAGTCGTCCTTTCGCGGAAAAACATCACGATGATCAGCCGCAGGTAGTAGTAAGCCGAGATCGCGGTGTTGAGCACGCCAATCACGACTAGCAGGTAGTAGCCTTGATCCAAGGCAGCGCGGAAAACCATCACCTTGCCGATGAAGCCCGCAGTCAGCGGCATTCCCAGCAAGCTAAGCAGAAACAACGACAAGCAGAAAGCCAACCACGGCGACTGGAACCCGATGCCGTTGTAGTCTTCCACTTCCGTGCGCCGATCGCCCGCGCGAGCGATTAGTTGGACAACGGCGAAAGCGCCGAGGTTCATCACGGCATAAGTCAAGAGATAGAAAATCACGGCAGCGATGGCGGCGTTTCGGTGTTCACCATCGGCAGCAGCGCCGGCAGCAATAAACCCGACGAGCGCGTAGCCGGCATGTGCGATTGACGAATACGCCAGCATTCGCTTGACGTTGTTCTGTGCAATCGCAACCACGTTGCCTATCGTCATCGTGAGGATAGCCAGAACAACGAGCGCGCCCAGCCAGGCGGCATGGATTTGGCCAGCAACACTCTTGTTCGCTGTTATGACGACAAAAGGAAACGCGAAAAGAAAAACTCGCAGGAAGGAAGCGAAGCCGGCCGCCTTCGGTCCGGCCGCCATGAATGCGGTGACAGGAGTGGGCGCACCTTCGTAGACGTCCGGAGTCCAAACATGAAAAGGCGCTGTGGCGATCTTGAACCCAAAGCCTACTAACATCATCGCCGCGCCGGCAAAAACCAAGAGGGGATATTGCGCGTCGGGTAATCGTCTGGCAATCTCGGCTATGTTCGTCGTGCCTGGTAGTCCTGCTGTCGTTGCGGTTGCGCCGTAAGTGAGAGCAATGCCGTAGAGCAGAAACGCGGACGAGAACGAGCCCAGGACGAAATACTTCATCGACGACTCGTTGGAGCGAATGTCTGTGCGACGGAAGCCGCACATGACGTAGGTCGCAATGGATAAAATCTCCAACCCAAGAAAAACGATTACCAGATCGCCCGCCGAAGCCATAAACATCATGCCGGCAGTAGCAAACATCAGTAACGAATGAAACTCGCCCGCGGGCAGCCGCTCATTCTCCACCCAAACCATCGAAACCAGGATCGTTAGTCCGGAGACAACCAGGAAGACAAAGGTGAAGCCGAGCCGCAGCTCATCTAAAACGATCATGCCGTTGAAGGCTTCGCTTGCTCCTCGCCACGAGAGCCATAACCAGGTTGAGCTCGCAGCCGCGGCCGCCAATCCGGCGAGGGAAATGCCGCCCGTGACCCACCGTTGCGTGGGCTTCCCAAAGGCGTCAACAAGCATGACCACGACGCCCACAATGCAAATGATCAACTCCGGCAGGATGAGCCAGAGGTTGACGTCGGGTGTTGCTAATTGGAGTGCCAGGAAATTCATCTGCTCAGTTTCGCTTCAACTCTGAAAGTCCCTAGCGGGATAGAATGTTTATAGAGAAAAGCTCTCTAAGATTCGCTTAGCTCCGGAGGAGCGGCATGCTGCCGATTACTTAGTCGTCGCTGGAAACATTTCGCTCCTACGGAGCTGCCTTCTTCCTATTCGCTGCTGCGTCTATAAACATTCGGCTCCTACGGAGCTAATGCGTTGCGCCGACCGCCCAC
>JBGPYG010000075.1:0-11488 GCA_041493085.1 Pyrinomonadaceae bacterium
GGTACGACACCCGCTTTCAGCGTTACGTCCTTCAACGCCGCTGCCGGCTGCGTCGCCGCTACCGGCGCCAACTGTATTAGCTCGGTTACCACGGCTAATAACCTCCTGGCGCTGCTGGGTGGTTTAATCGGGACCGGCGCCCAGACGTTTACTGGCATCAGCAAGACAGGCAGCTTGTCCGCGTCACCTCCCTTGCACGAACTAGACTATGAAAACTATTCGCTCTACGGAGCGGATCAGTGGCGCGCAACCCCGCGGCTGACCCTGAACTTTGGCTTGCGTTATGAGCTGTTCTCACCCATTCGGGAACCGAACGGCCTGATTCTTGAACCGGTTCTCGGCGGTCGTGACGTGAGAACGGCCATTCTCGATCCGAATGGCACTTACGATTTCGTGGGTGTCAACGGCAACGGAAACAACTTCTTCAAGTGGGACAAAAACAACTTCGCGCCGGTGTTCAGCTTTGCCTGGTCACCGTCGTTCAAGAGCGGTCTTCTCAGCGGACTCTTCCCGGGCGAAGGTAAGACAGTCATTCGCGGCGGTTACCGCCGAAGCTTCGTTAATGACGAGTTCATACGTTCGGCTGACAACGCTTTGTCCGGCAACGCGGGCCTGACCATTGGCCTTACGACAACGGGAAACTTCCGCACGAGCACTGCTCCGACTTTCACCGCGCCAGCCCTTTCAGTGCCGCGCACTTACGCTCAGAATGACACGTTCGCGGGGTTTGCCAACTTTGGGACTGTCTTCGAGATCGACCCGCACCTGCAACTGCCGAGCACGGATGAAATCAACATCGGCATTGAACGCGAGATTGGCTGGAAGACCGCCGTTGAGGCTCGTTATGTGATGGGCCGAAGCAACAACCTCGTCCGCGGCCTTGACCTGAACCAGGTCAAGATCCTCAACAATGGCTTCCTTGCCGATTTCAACCGTGCGCGCAATAACGTCAAGCTCTACGGCGCCGGCCAGGTTAACTGTGTCGTGAGTGTAGCCAGGCCAGACTGTCAGCCGCTGCAGCTTCTTAATCAGCCGCCCTTCAATACGAGCGTCTTCGGCAACCCACTCGGGTTCTCAAACACGATTAACCCGATTTCAGCCGGTGACGTCGGTCAATTGGCATTCGTTTACCTCTCCACCTTCGGAGTCGGTAATAGCGTGCTCCTTAATAACCCGAACGCGGGCGTGGTTGACCTGATAACGAATCAGTCCAGGTATCGCTACAACGCGCTTCAGACTGAGATCCGACGCCGCTTTTCGGGCGGTCTAACCTTCCAGGCTAATTACACTTTCCAAAAGAGTTTGACCGATTCGCCTGGAACCGGACAGACACGTTTCGAGCCGTTAATCGACAATGCGCAACCAAATTTGGAATACGCCGATGCCGATACCGACACGACGCATGTTTTCAATCTCAACATGATTTACGAACTGCCTTTCGGTAAAGGGAAGCGGTTTGCTGGTGGTGCTAACGGAGTGGTCGACCGAATCCTCGGCGGCTGGCAAGTCACCTCGATTATTCGTTTGGACAGTGGCGCGCCGTTCTCAATCACCGACCCGCGCGGCACGCTAAATCGCGCCGGCCGTTCGGGCCGTCAAACGGCGTTCACTAATCTGTCGAAGGCGGAAGTAAAGAAACTCATCGGCGTCTTCCGGGAGCCGTGCGGTGTCTTCTTTATTAACCCGGAAGTCATCAACATTAACTTGAACATTTGTCGGAGCGCTGGAACGATCTCGCCTCGTGCAGGCAGTACGGGCGGCGTTGGCGCCCTGGGCTTCAACCCGTTTATTGCGGGTTCTCCGAGCACCGTGGTACCGCAAACCTTCCCTGGCCAGGTCTTCTTCAACGCCCCGCCGGGGACAACGGGCAACATGGAGCGCAACTTCATTAGTGGTCCAACCTATGTCAAGTGGGATGCTTCTATCATCAAGAACATTAGAATTACCGAAACAACTCGCTTCCAGATTCGCGTGGAAGCGTTCAATGTCTTGAATAGAGCAAACTTCGCGATCACTAACCAGTTCACCCAGGCAAACATCAACAGTAATACGTTCGGAAGACTGCTTGCTACTTTCGATCCTCGTATTATTCAGTTCGCGGGCCGTTTCGAGTTCTAACCGAACTCCTTTGACTAAAGGCCAGGGCGCGGCAAATCCGCTGAGCCCTGGCCTTCTTATTTTCAACTCTGCTTTCTTCAACTACCGAACTTTTCTCCCGACTGGTAAAATCCGCCCCGTAAACTTAGCTCGAAGGGAAATACGTGCAAATGAGCAAGACCAATCGCCGGCTTAGTCTCGGAATTATTTCTCTCCTGATATTGTTCTCTGCACTTTCCCCGGCAAGTTGGCAGGTCCAGGCCGGAGACAAAGAGAAGTTAACTGCGGCAGAAGTGGTCGCCAGGCACCTCAAGTCCATCGGCACTCCGGAAGATCTGGCCGCCATCAAGACACGCATTGTTGCCGGCACTTCGCTATATACGGTGCGCTCTCCGGGCTCCGGCCAAAACAGCGGTCTCTCGATCTTGTTCTCCGAAGGAAACAAGAGCGTTATCGCTATGACCTTTGCCAATCCAGCATATCCACATGAGAAGTTTGGCTTCGATGGAGAGCACCTGGTCATCAGCTTTGTCAAGCCGGGCCTCCGCTCGACGCTGGGCGACTTCATCTTTCGACGAACATCTATTTTCAAGGAAGGCCTGGTCGGCGGAACGCTTTCGACCGCCTGGCCATTGTTGAATTTGAACAACGACAAAGCCCGACTCGAGTATGGCGGAATGAAAAAGGTCGACGGACGAGAAACTTACGTGCTGAGATACATTCCGCGTAAAGGCTCTGATTTGAAAATCAGCTTGTACTTCGATGGCGAGACATTTCAGCACGTGCGAACTGAATATGCGCAAACTGTGTCCGCTCAGATGGGCGCCACGCCCGACGCCTCAAAGGAAGGCCAACGAGAGTTGCATTACGAACTCGAAGAACAGTTTTCTGACTTCAAGCAGGAAGGCAAGTTGACTCTGCCTCATGCCTATAAGATCAAGTTGATGATGGAACGAACGGGTGCTACCTACCTGGCGGACTGGGAAATGGTTTTCAGCAAGTTTTCCTTCAATCAGCCACTCGAGGCCGGGTGGTTTGATGTGAACGCGGTCGCGAATTAGATCAACCCGCGCAGCGTGGCTAAATTTATCAGGGGCGGCCTCGGTCGCCCCTTTTTTCACTTTCAATGCTCAAGATAACGTCTGCAGCCGCAGCTTACTTCAACACGGCAGCCTGGGGGCTGAGGATCAGCAGCTGCCAGCGTTGGAAGGTAGTGATTGGCTCGTTTGGCTGTAGTCGCACGTAGGCGGTTTCAAAGAAGAGCTTTTCTGGAGCCGTCCATTCCAGACGAATAATCGGATTAAAGGATGAAGGTATAGCAGACGCCGTGGCGCTACTCTCCGCTTTGTTCTCACTGTTCTCGCTCTTTTTCTTGCCGCCCGCATTCTTCTCTTCGTAAACCCGCGAAGCAGCGATTAACGTATCGCGCAACCTGATACGCGCTTGTGTTGGTTTGTTCGTCGCGGCGTCGTAGATCATAACCTCGGTGTCGAATGCCGTGGCCACTTTCGAAGAGTCGGGACACCAAACGGGCAAGGCTTCAGTTAACTCATCAGCAAGCAAACGCTCCTTGCCGTCCGGAGTTATCAAACGCGGGCGTCCGGTCGCTAACTTAAACTCTTTTTCTCGCGCGTCCCATTCACTTTCCTTGCAGGCCATTGCTACCAGGGCGTGATTATCAGGCGCCCACGAAGCGTAGAAGTAGATTAGGCCTTCGCGCGAGGTCAACGGTTTGAGATCGTAGCCATCGCGATTGCAAATATAGATCTGCTCGGTATCGAAAAGTGCTACCGCGGGAAAAGCCGGAGCAATCGAAGGTAGGGGAGTAGCGTCCCCAGTCGCTTCTGGCAGAGTCGCGCCCAGAGGAGTCGGCGTTGGCGTCGGCTTCACACCTTTATGCGCGATGAAAGTGATGAAATTTCCATCGGGCGACCAGGCTACAGTTTCCGCAAATACACAAGCCAGATCGGGAGGCGTCAGGTTTCGCAAAAACTTGCCATCGGCTGAATAAAGATCAATGTGAAACTCCTGGCTGGGCTCGTCCGCGACGCCGTAGAGCACCAGGGCCCGCTGTCCGTCGGGTGAACGCACCGTGCGTAGAAGGGCATCGTCCTGCCTGCGAGTGTTGAAATCAAGTTGAATCGCTTCAATTTTGTCGTCGGCGTCTTCGGTCTTAACTTCGGGCGGCATCGCCACATCGGGCTCAAAGCGATACGCCAGGCGTTGCGCGGGAACGTCACGCAACACGAGTGGACGCACGTCCTGCCTTTGCGTGATTGAAGTGCATGACACAACACTCGAGACGAGCGTCGCCAGGATTGTGACTATCAGGAACGACGTTTTATTACCTTTACTTCCGAAGAAACCAGGGGTGGCGGAAACGTTTTTGTCCCTGCGCTGCTTTACTCGTGCAGCAAATTGTTTCGACGCGGAAGATTCGGTCAAGTCGTTTTACGCCTCGTGAATGCTTGCTGGCCGCGATGATAGAAACGCGCCAACAGTAATGTCAATGGAGTCGGGTGTTGCCAATCCTGAGGTTTGGCACCCTCTCTTAACGGCCGTAGACGAGCTCACGCGAGAGCGTGGGGTTGAGAGCGAGCAGGGCGCGGATCGTGTTTCTTGGTGAGAGGTGATCGTCATCGCCCTCATCCTGATCAACACAATTGTGTTCCAGTGAACGCGATATTCTCCTGGGCAATTGTTCATAGCTCGGCGTGGTTGAAACATAAGCACGAGCCGCCAACATTCCCACTAGATCACAGGTCAATTCCTCGGCTCTTTGGTCGTGAATCTTCAGGGACGTAAGTTTCGAAGCGCGATTTCCGACCAATCGAAACAACAGGTTGAGACTATCTTCGCTGCCGTCCGCGATGTGCACTAACTCGTGGGCCAGGACGCTAACTATCCCTTCGTCTGAGGGTAAGCCGGCGAGGAAAATCGTGCCGAAGACAATCGTGTGAGGGTTCTTCAGAAATACAGATGCATTGTCACGCGAATCAACGTCAGGCCGAATAATTCTGACCGCTTCCACGCGTGCGATAGCGTGTTGAAGTCTTAGGTCATAGGCTTTCGCATTGCGAAAATCGTACTCCTTCGCCAATCGTCTGAGCGAAACCACCACCAGGCTCCTGGCGATTGGTAATAAGCGCTGCGCGCGTTCGGCGCCGGCCACTGCCTCCGGACTTCGCACCGGCAGAGACGGTCGGCCCTGCATATCGTCTATGGGGACACTGCCTTTCGGATCTCGTATTCGTTCCTTGCAAACAACCCCGCTCGCCAGCTCCACCATCTCGCGCGCTTCCGGAGACAAGGAATCGCGCGAATGGCTCGTGAGCGATCCATCACTTCGCGGTCTCTGTCTCTTCTGAGCGAGAGCGCCAAAACTGCCGTTGGCCAGCGTAGTGATAACAACGAGCGTGACAAACGCGACCGCCGTGCGCACGAGCGATCGCGAGTATTCAGATCGAGACTGTCCCGATCGTCCACACACCGTTGGCCACTGTCCGGCTCGATAACCAGCGGGAATCATCTTGCTCGGCCTTGCTGTCACCGCGTCTTCCATTTCGGCTTTCACGCTTCCTGTCAGCGATCGCGCCATTCAGGCTCACGTTTCTCGATGAAGGCATTGATGCCTTCGGTTGCATCATGGGTCTTCATCAGCTCATTGAGATACATGTTTTCTACTTCTTTCAGCGCGGCATCGAGCGACCGCCCGCGACCGAGGTCGATTGCTCTTTTAGTAAGCTCGAGGGCAGCTGCCGAAAGATTTCTAAACCTGGAAAGGAGCTCAGATGTTTTTTGCTCAAGCTCGTTACTCGGCACAACGTAATTTACCAATCCCAAACGCGCCGCTTCTGCTGCCTCGATAAGCTCACCCGTTAGAATTAATTCGCGCGCCCGCTTTTCGCCAATAACCTGCGATAGCAACACGGCAGCCACTGGCGGAAACACTCCCAACTTGATTTCAGGTTGTCCAAAGCGCGCTCGCTCACTGGCAATGGCGATATCGCAAGCGACGACTAGTTCGCAGCCGCCGCCAAGTGCGGCCCCGTCAACAACGGCGATAGTTGGCCGGGCGAGTTGTTCCAGGTTGCGAAAGATTGCGTGGAAAGAATCCAGCATCTGAAAGATGGTCTCTTCGACATGTTCTTCAACCGCGACTCCGCCGCTGAAGGCCCGGCAGTCGCCTGCCGCGTCAAAGACAATGGCAACCAATTCCCGCTTGTGAGAACACTGGTTGAGCGCGTCATTGATCTCCCGCATCATTGCGATGTTGAAAATGTTGACGGGCGGACGCGCAAAGGTTACGCGAGCGACGCGGTCATCGATCTTGAATCTGATGTGCTGATAATTGTCAGACATTCCGGAAACAGCCCCACTCCACCGGGCTCAAATTTCATCTTACGTTGTTTGCGGTCCAAGTAACAGCTACTCATCCTTTCAGTAGTGTTCCTCCTCTGGTCAGTTCTCTTGCCTTCTCCAAACTTGCTTTTCCACCTCCACATCCAGCAGGTGCGTATGCGGCTTGCCATGTTACTACGAAGCACTTCGACCAGTCTAAAAGCAAAATTCTCCAGTGGGCTGGACATCCGCGCCAGGCTTGGTAAGACTGTTTTGCGAAACTTTTCAGGAATGATGTTCCAAATTCCGATTACTCTGAGGGTATAAAGTGATGCCTGTTGTAGCTTGTAGCAAGTGCGGAACCAAGAATCGCGTCGACCCTCGCAATGCCGCGGAACAAATTGCAAGATGTGGCAAGTGTGGTACGCCGTTGGATCTGAGCAAGGCCGAAGAAGCTGCGGATGCAACGAAACCTCTGAGAGTGACCGATGCCACTTTTCAGCGCGACGTAATTGACAGCAAGGACGGGCCAATCCTGCTCGACGCCTGGGCTCCCTGGTGCGGACCCTGTCGCATGATTGGCCCAATCATGGAACAACTCGCAGCCGAGTCGAATGGTCGTTATCGCGTTGCCAAGTTAAATGTCGACGAAAACCCGCGCACCGCTGCTCAATTCCAGATTCAAAGTATTCCCACCATGCTGATCTTCAAGGATGGAAAGCTGGTTGACCGGCTTGTTGGCGCCCAACCAAAGCCAGCGATCGCGGCCCGACTTCTGGCCCACGCGAACTAAGACCGGGGAAAGGGTCAGGGGGAAAGGAAAAAAGTGAAACTGTCTGGCACTCGCCGTTCCCTTTACCCCTTTCCCTTTCCCCTTTGGCCCCTTTTCCCCTTTCTCCTTTCCCCTTTGCCCTTTCCCCCTCGGTTTCTTAATATCTGAGCGCTCTTTCAGGTTTCCGAGCGCGAAAGGATCTTTCTGCGATGTTTAGAAAAATAATTTCCACGTCCTCGTCATGGACGCCGCTGCCGTTGCGGCTGGCATTGGCCGCAATCTTTATCGGCTACGGTTCTCAGAAAGTACTGGGACGCTTTGCGGGGCCGGGGCTCGCGAAATTCACGAGTTTCCCACCACCATTTCCCTTCATGCGCCCAGGATGGTTATGGATGGGCGCCGCCGCGTTCGCAGAGTTAATAGGAGGCGTGTTGTTACTGCTGGGATTGCTTACACGAGTCGGGGCTTTCCTGATTTTCTGCGTCATGCTAACTGCAATCATCGGTGTTAAGTGGAAGGCGGGCCTCTTGGCTCCGGATGGTTTTGCGTTTCCAATGTCGTTGCTGGCGATGTGCCTGGCGCTTTTGATCTCCGGTGGCGGCATATTGTCAGTGGATCGCGCCCTCTCGGGCAGACGACGAAGGTAAGACTCATCAATAGGAAATGGTGAATCGTGAATGGAGAACGCGGGCCGTCTGGCCACCTGCCTCCAGGTTCGTGCAACGAGAAACTATTAACAATTTACTGTTGACCATCACTAGCTAATGAAGCGCTCTCCACTCGTCGTAATCTTCACGACAGTATTCATCGATCTGGTTGGCTTCGGGATCGTTATTCCGGTGTTGCCTTTCTATGCGGCGGGCACGCGGTTTAATGCTACGCCACGCACCGTTGGACTGCTGTTTGCTTCCTACTCGGTGATGCAGTTGATTTTCTCGCCCATCCTTGGACGGCTGTCCGATAAGCATGGACGCCGGCCGGTACTGCTCGTCTCGATAATCGGGACCGGCATCGGGTTTCTGATTCTTGGTTTTGCCAACACGCTCTGGATGCTTTTCGTCGGACGCATCCTGGATGGCATCACCGGCGGAAACATCTCGACTGCGCAGGCTTATATTGCCGACATCACAACGAAGGAAGATCGCGCGAAAGGCATGGGTCTGATTGGGGCGGCCTTTGGTCTTGGTTTTGTTTTTGGACCGGCCATCGGCGGCATACTAAGCCGCTGGGGCGTTGGGGTGCCCTTCCTGTTTGCTGCCGCTTTGTGCTTCGCAAACGCGTTGCTGCTCTACTTCACTTTGCCTGAGACCGTCACGCCTGATCACCCCGCACGTGTTTCGGCGGCAGGCGGGCGAGGCTTGTCGCAACTGATTCAGTCGCTCAAGGACCCGCGCCTGGGTTTTGTGCTGACCATATATTTTTTGTTCATCGTCGCCTTCTCGATAATGACCACGTCGTTTTCGCTCTTCACAATGTTTCGCTTCGGCTACGACGCGCAACACACCGGCTACCTCTTCGCTTATGTAGGTATCCTCGCGGTCATTGTGCAGGGCGGATTGATTGGACGGTTGGTGAAGCGCTTCGGTGAGCTGCCGCTGGTTATCGTCGGCGCACTATTGTTTGCGGGAAGTCTTTTTGCCGTGCCTTTCGTGGGACCGCAAACAGGTGGGCTACTGGCATTGCTCGTTGGCGGCGGCCTCTTTTCCATCGGCAACTCTCTCTCCGCGCCGTCGCTGGCAAGTCTGGCTTCGAAGAGTGTTGGGCCTGGAGAACAAGGAAGCATTCTGGGTGTGACGCAGTCGGTGGCGAGTTTGGCAAGAGCTGTTGGTCCGGCGCTGGCGGCGTTTCTGATTCACAGCGCAATTGCCTTCGGTGGCGCAGACGGCCAGTCACACTTTATGAGCGACCACTCATTGTTTGTTACTTTTTGGACCGCCTCGGCCATCATGTTTGTTGCGTTACTGCTGGCAGTCTATTTCGCGCGCACGCATGCGGCAGACTACTCCGACGCGGACGTTGCCGCAGCAACGTAAGGGTAGGACAGGCATTCCTGCCTGTCCTCTTGAGCCAAATATTCACGCGTTGGTAATGTGTGGAGCGACAGGTAGGAATGCCTGTCCTACTCTAGAAAAATCTGCGGATCAAATAGAAGATCAAACTCAGCGCCAGCGACACGAGCAACATCGAAGCGATGGGAATGTAGAGCTGCACGCGCTCGCCTTCATGATGAATATCGCCGGGCAACTTCCCAAACCAACTGAATCCACCCGAGTAGATCAAGCAGCCGATCAGAATCAGGCAGGCACCGCCGACGACCACCCATAAGCCCAAAAGACGATTCATCTCTTCGCTCTGCTGCTACTTCACAAACTGACCCAGCGGCCCGTCCGGCCTGGTGATTTCCTTCAGCGCTGAATAGGGAACCAAAACATGCTGCGGGCCGGCGGCGTATGACGCCACCTGATACGGATCAAAAGTAATTCCTAAACCCTTCTTCGTAATGGTCCAGTTGTCGTAGTTGGTCAATTCCGGCGCGGCGCCTTTTTTGATCCAGTCTTCGTCCGGCATCGTGTCGCCCGCTTCCTTCGCTTGCTTCTTGAGTGCCTGGATGCAATACGTCGAGATGGTCTGCAGGTATTTCGTCCCTGGCGTGAAAAGATCGGCAAGTTTCAACAGCTTGCCGTTTTTCAAATCGAAGTTCACCACTTCGGTGTAGGAATTTGGATGGGCCGCTCCGGCAGAATAGCTGCTGACGGTAGACTCAATACTGATCACATCGTCCTTTGCCAGCGCTACCGTGTAGCCGATGGTGATGTCGCTACCCAGGGATTCACTTGGCGTTTCCTCCGGCAATTCAACTGGGGGTTCGTCCGCTGACGGCGTCATCTCCTTCTTAAAATCGCTCACCTTCCTGGTCATCAGGCTGCGAATAGTTTGATTAAACTTTTCGAAGTTTGGATCCACGGAACCGGACAGCTGCGGATACTCGACGTCGATTTCATATTTTAGCTTCTTGTTTTTCTCCTTGATCTGCCGGGGAACGATCTCTATGCCATTAGTAAACTCAATTGGCTCCTCATGCAGCGAAAACGCAATCTTCTTGTCGCTATTAGGCTTCGTCCAGTTTCCGGCGATCTCAATTGATCCATTCCCATCCAGTTTCCAAACGCCCTTAAATACGCCGGTCTGCTTTCCGCTTGAGTCAAACTCTTCGAGTGTTACATTGCCGTCTTTGTCGATGGAGCCGCGCACGTCAATCTTCTTTCCGATCTTTTGGTAGAAATAGGAGCCAGTGAGTCTCTCGCCTTCGCGCGCGAGCTTCATTTGCAAACCAAGCGCGTTGCCGATCGAGCCGCTGAAGAATTTGGTTTCAGCCACGGGCACAGCGCCGCTGTCCGGGTGTTGGCGCTCCGCCCCGGCCGTGGGGCTCGCCGCGGTTTGTTCGTTCGGAGTGGAGCTTTTCCGGCAGGCAGTAATGCTAAACGCCGTAATCAATGCGAGCGCTATGAACAGTTGCTTTGTTAGATTCATAAACATTATCAGGAGCTACTATCGCTTTGCGAGTCCTTATACTGGGACCGCGGGCGTCTCGCCCGCCTCGCTGGAATGCCACTCTGTCAAAGTTGATTAGCTCAACCCTGACTTGATCGAAGCCGTTGCTTGATGCGGGCGCGGCGCCCGCGGTCCCAGTAAGAGGTTGTTCAGCCCTCTTTGCGGTTTCAATCCAAACCCACGGCTTCCGAGCGCGCTAATCCACTCCGCATGATCTCTTCCCGAATATCCGCAAACGCTAACTCACAAAGCTTGCCACCGGTGAACAGTTCGCTCTTGGTCACATCGGCGATAGCAAACGGCGGCTTCGGAAAGTTATCCAGCTCCTCGTCCGTTTCAAAAGTCACCTCCGCCAACACCAGGCCAAACAAATCACCAAGAAACATATCGACTGAAAACTCTCGTCCCTCGAATTCAAACGGGTATCGGTTCTTGCGAATCTCGTTTGCGTCAAACACAGCGAGCGTTTCCGCTTCCAGCGCGTTGAGATAGATGTTGGTGATTATCGTGCGCGAAAGGTCTTCCTCGTTCGGCGCGAATTTCTGCGTCAGCTTCACGGTCCACTTGTTGGTTTGCGGGTCGCGTACCTTGCGCAGACGCAGTCTCGTGCCGGTGATGTAGTTGTCGGTGATCTGGAGGTGAGGGCTCGCCCGGGTCAGGCCTTCCGGCAGGTCCTGTAAGAGGTAGCGCCGCTCTCGCTCCACGCGCGCATACTTGCTCTCGGCA
>JBGPYG010000252.1:0-6164 GCA_041493085.1 Pyrinomonadaceae bacterium
CCAGTGTCGCTTTGTCGGAAAGTTGATTATGTACCGAGGATTGATCATCTCGCGACGTTCATAGACATGCATTCTTCCGGGCTGTACCTGGCCCTCTTTGCAAGCCCGTTGGTAGGCCTCAAACATATCCGGATACTTCTTCTTAAATTGGAGAGCGATGCCTTTACCCATCACGCCTCGGTATTGACAGTATTAACGAGGGCTTCGGTGTCGGCTTCAAGCAGATTGCCTGTGACTAGTTCCAGCATCGTAACGCCTCAAGTTAGTTGTAATACCAATTCGGTTCGACCGTTATGCGCAGTTGATGATCGTTCGCCAGAAGGGCCTTAACTCGTGCCGCCAACACTTGGTTGATGACGCTGGTCTGTGCTTAGCATTCTACAGAGTCCGGTGTACATCCTAGTTCGCTTCAAGCTGCTTCGGAGGTACCAAAGACTTACAGGTTTTCCTCGGTTCTTAACGATAGCTCGACCATGCGTTCCAGAAGTTGATCTGGTGGCAACCCGACGAAGTTCCTCAGCACGAGTTCCTTGGAATACAGTCGGACCAGGTAACGAAGCTTGAGGGACTTGTTGCGGGCGGCGTACACGAAATCGCGGTGACCGTTGTTTACGACAATTACATTGCGCGTCGAATCGAATCTGGATCGCCACGAATCGCCCGGCGCACTTTCGAAAGTGTAACCCGGCAAACCTGACGATTGGATCAATGTCGTTCCAACCTGTGGAAGTAGTTCATGCGTCACTGTTATTAGGGCGTCGCCTGACCGCTCAATTTCGCCTTGCCGAACCCAGACCCGCACGCGCACCAGCCCGGGCTCGGCCGGAGCACAGAAGCTCACCGCTTGATCCCGGGCGTGATCCAGAGCGCCATCGCCTTCGGCTATTTCCCAAACGAAGGTGAGATCGGTTTCGACGCGGCGACGGGATCGGTCATAGGGCAACGCGCGCAGGGACCTCTCTTCGCCAACGCGCACGACGCTCGAGGCGGGAGAGACGGCGACACTGAAAAGCGGACCAGCGAACTCGAAAAACTGCCGCTGTTTTACGTTCCCGGTCTCAGGCTCTGCAACCCCAAACGTGAGTTCTTCGCCAGAGTTGGATTCGCCATTGCTGCTTCCCGAACCGCGATGTGCACGAGAATGAATATCGAACCAGTCGTACTCTTCGACCGGCAGCGCCAGGAGTGCCTCGCGAAACGCGCGCTGGATTGTGTGCAATAACTCGCGGCTGGCTTGCTCTTCCTCAGCGCGACGCTGCGCTTCGAACATCTCGCTCAGCTTTTCCTCCAACGGTAGCAGCGCATCCAGAAGCGCGGCATAGGCTTCATCGTGGATAATGCCGCTGCGAGTGCCCGGCGTTAGATTGATGAACGGTGCATCGATGTGGCCTTGAAGATACCGTGTTGTCCACGGCGGCTTCGCCAGTTCGTCCACCACGGAAATGTCTTCGAACACACGCGTGCCGTGTCGAAACAGCGCGACTCGATTCGTTTCAACGGGCTCGTTCATGTAAAGCTCAACGTAAACGTCGCCGCGCGTAGCGTGAATGGTCGGCAACTGATGCAGCAATCTTCCTTCGTACTGCCGTGGCTTGACCGCGTACTGCTTGCGAGCGATCTTGTCGATCACCGTGATACGCACGCCGGAGTGGCGGATACGGTCGCGCAACTCCGCCGCGAGATACCACTGGATCTTCTCACCCGAGAGCGAACGAATTCCGTCGAGCAGCCTCGCTATTCGCAATTGGGTGCCGGGCTCCGCAAACAGCGAGCGTTTGGCTTTGACCGCGTAACTCGGGTCGCCTTTTCGCATGACCATCTGCCACGTGCGATCGTCTGCGCCGGTGGATGTCAGCGTCAGTTCCTCTCCCAGCGTCCAAAAGGAAAGCAGCCCGATGCCGAACTCACCCTGAAGTCCGGCGGCGCCTTCCACCTTCAGCCGTCGCTTTACGGAGTCGCAAATATGTGTGGCGACATAGCGGAAGTCCGGGCGTCCGTCCGCATCGCGGGGAATGCCCTGCCCGTCGTCCCGGACCTCCAAATAGTGGCGGCCTTCGCTGCGACCGCGAGCGATTGTGACATTCGCTGCGCGCGCATCGATGGAATTTTCGACCAACTCGGCGATGGCCTTCAGCGGATTCGATTGCGACAGCGCGATGATCGTGATCGCATTCCAGTCGTTGCCGATGCGGAGTTTGCCCCGCTGATCGGAGCGATCGCGTGATTTTAGTTTCTCAGACATACGATGATTGGCGGCTTTGCGGGACTCTTAAGGGAAAGCTCACGAGGCGCGATTGCCGAGTTCTTCCTCCAGTTGCTCGACGACATCTCCGATGTGATCGTGAAATCCCCAGCCTATGCCGTTGGTCATCTGCTCCACTCTCGCCAGGCGCTCACTGAACTGTGGATACATTCCCCGCGCCTCGCCGCGTAACAGGGCAGCCAGTTCGTCCAGGGCCGACTCCACGCTGCTATAGAACCGCTCGTCGATGTCCCCATAGTCCTGGGTGAATTCTGCGCCGTTCTCGACATAGGTCATCAGCAATTCTGCGGTGCCGGGGAGGTTCCCCGTGGCCTTGCGGTAATCACGGATGGCCTTGCGCGCTACTCCCAGCTGGAGTTTGCCAAAGCCTCGCGCGGGAAAGAACTGCTCGACAATTTTGCCGCGATATTTCTCCAGGCTCTCGCCGCCGCTCTCTCCGGTCTGACCTCCGTACTGACAACGCGCCTGGATAAAGTCGCGATTCTCAGCAGCCACCTCGTAAAGGTCTTTCACCAGGGCGAGCAGCGCGGGCTTGTCCCAGGTGGCGAGGTGTCGGCGCAGCGTGCTCCAGCCCCCGGGCTTAGTTGGCTTGCTGGTTCGCTTCTGTGTTTCGTTAAGCATAGCTTGCTGGAGTTAGCGTTGGATGCGTTGCAAAGGGGGCAAGGATTCCGGCGGAACCGTCAGGGTGATACTGCGCGCCTGCCCAGGCACGCGCCGAATAAAGCGCCGCCGTTCCAGCGTGAGCACCATCGAATGCACGCTCGGCGGCGCGATCTGAAAATACCGCTGCATGTCCGCTTCTGCCGGAGCGCAGCCGTGTAGGAGGCTGTATTGATAGATGTATGCCAGGAACTGGCCCTGCCGTGCGGTGGGAGCCGGATCCTTCAAGGTGTGCGGTTTGTTGCCTTGCGCACAATTCATGGTTCAAGCCTCCACGCGTCGAACGCCGGGCGAATCTGCCCCAAGCACACTCACTAGATAATTGGTGCCCCCGCAGGGATTCGAACCCCGAACCAACAGATTATGAGTCTGCTGCTCTAACCGTTGAGCTACAGGGGCACATGTAGGACAGGATTTCCAGCCTGTCCTGCCAGGTCAGACCACCCCAGCGGGGGTTGCCCCGCCAGGGGGACCCCGGCGAATGCCTGTCTTACGTTAAGGATTGCCGGGAGATTCTAGCGGAAATGTCCGCGCGCACCAAAATCTGTTCAGAGGCGCCTAACCCGCGTGTTAAGATTTTTCGCCAACTCGATCTCGGCATCATAGTCAGGTTTCAGATCTCAGTGGATCTCAGGTTTCAATTTCTCAGGTCGCCGCTTCCGAGGGTGATTAGTTTTCCTATGGTTACATCAAGCGCTAACGATCTTCACCTGGTACCGCTCGGAGCGGGCGATCTTATCGACCGCGCAGTTCGGCTTTATCGTCGCCACCTTTTTACGTTGATGCGGATCGCTGCGCCGCCAGTGATCGTTACGGCGATCGGGTGGGTTTTGTGGACGATCGGGTTCCGAGAAGTTATGAGCACGTCCAGCACCGCCGGAGTTGTCTTTTATGTGCTGCTTATTATCGGCGCGTGCGTCCTGATCATTGCCGGCCATATTTTCAGTCTCATTGTCATGGGCGGGGCTTCGCGCAACCTCGTGACCCATCTTCTTTGGAACGAACCCGTCCTGGCTCGCACCACTTATGCCGCGGTGCGTTCGAGGTTTTGGTCCTTGCTTGGCGCGACTCTTATTGTAGTGCTTTGGCTTGGCGTAGGCGCGATGGTCGCGTTTTTCGGCGGCTACATCGTTGGAATTGTCGTGTTATTAGGAATCGCTTTTCTGACTATGTGGGCGCCTGTCTGGCTAACGGTCGTCGTCGGAATCATTGGTTTCACTGTCGCGACGGCAGTGGCACTGTGGTTATTCTTTTTCATGGCCGGCAAAGTAGCTTATGTTCCCCAGGTAATGCTGGTTGAAGGGAAGCGCGTCTTTGAATCTATCAGCCGCAGCTTTTCACTTGCCCGGGGAAACGTCCGCCGGCTGATGGCCATGACTTTTTTCATCGCCTTCGCCACTTATTCCGCATTGATGTTGCTGGTGATTCCACTTGGGTTGTACGGCTACCTAAACGGAATTGATCCATCTCCCTGGAACGGGAACCAGTGGCCTGCGTGGTACGCGATCGGTTACAGCGTCGTAGAGCCTTTGAGTTCAATTCTGCTGGCGCCGGTGTGGATGCTCGGCATGTCGTTGCTGTATGTTGACGAACGTGTCAGGCACGAGGGGTACGATATTGAGTTGATGGCTTCGCAGAGGTTGGGAGCGATGCCGCAGCTAAATGTTTCTTCACCTTTTGCCCCGGCCATCTCAACCGGGCCGACGCGACTGCCGTTGCAACGCCCGGTTCATTCAGGAAGTGTGCTGGGATTAAATTGAGATTGAGACGGATGCGCTCACCACTTGCCAATGACTAAGCGCAAGCGATTTTTCCATAACGAGAATCAGGCTATATTCGCGCAGCGTTTTGTCGCGCGATTTGTGCTCGCAGTAAGTCTGGTGCTCCTTTCGTCCGCGGCGGTCCTGGCGATTCCCGCCAGCGAATACCATAAGCACATCCAGCAAGCCGTAACCGCGCTCGACAGTCTGGCCCAGTCTGACGAAACTGAAAGCGAAACTGCTTACGGTGCACGCGACGCTGAGACTGTACGGGGCGTTAAAAATCTATTACCGCCGAATGAAACAGTCGATTGGAATGGCGCAAGTTTCAGCGTGGACAATTCATGGCTGCACCAGGAGCTTGATAAGTATGCGGCCGACACGTCACAGGAGCGCTACGATTTGCTGAGGAGAACGACGGAGCGTCTTAAGGCGCTCGATGAACGCATTACAGAAATGGAAAAGCCGGCCTCGGGAGCAGTGGGAAATAAGACCGAGGAGAGCCGCAAGCTCGCGGAGATTCTGCGACGGCCCGAATACGCTCGCAAGGTTAAGCAAGAAAGCGCGATGTCGCGCCTCCTGGATCGATTTCTTAAATGGATCCAAAGTCTGTTGCCGCAACCGAAACCCATTTCGCCCGGCAGCGCCGGTTTCATTAGCAGGATCGCACAATGGTTCGTGATCATTCTGGCCCTCGGTGTCTTAGTTTTTGTTTTGAAGTTGTTCTTGCCGCGACTGCTGCGCAATCCCAGGCCGAAAAAGAAAAGCAAAGCGAAGGCGCGAATCGTGTTGGGTGAACGGCTGGAGCCCGATCAGTCGGCACTCGATTTGCTATCAGAGGCTGAGGCCCTGGCTCGACGCGGTGAGTTGCGTGCGGCAATTCGCAAGGCTTACATCGCGCTTCTCGTTGAGTTGGGTGAACGAAAGATTATCAGCCTGGCGCAATACAAAACGAATCGCGACTACCTCGGCGCGGTGCGGCAGATCGAGCCTCTTTACGGGAACGTGAAACTACTGACTGACAGCTTTGAGCGCCACTGGTACGGCCTGGCCCAGGCAACGGAAACGGATTGGCTGGCGTTCCGCTCTGCATACGAGCAGGCGCTGTCGAGATGAAAGAAAGCAGCCGCGGATAAACGCGGATACGCGCAGATAAGAATACGAAATAGCAGTGAGCTTGATAAAACCACAACCAATCAAATTGTTACCTTGCTGGTGTTGTCTTGATCCGCGCGAATCCGCGTTAATCCGCGGCTGATAACTTTATGCGTCAACGACTGGGAATAATAATAACGATTGTGCTGGCGATTGGCGTCCTGGTAGCTATCAACTCCGCAGCCTATGTCAGCGAAGAAGAGCAGCAGGATTCGGAACTCTACCCTAACCGGTCGACCTATAACGCCGGAGCCACTGGCGCCCGCGCGCTCTACGACTTGCTGAGTGAATCGGGTTACAGGGTAATGCGCTGGCGGGAAACTCCC
>JBGPYG010000240.1:0-6374 GCA_041493085.1 Pyrinomonadaceae bacterium
GGAAAAACGGCAAAGTCGCGACGACTGACGGCCCCTATGCGGAAACCAAGGAACAGCTCGGCGGCATTCAGATCCTTGAAGCGCGAGACCTCAATCATGCCGTTCAGCTTATCTCACAGCTTCCAGGCTTTAAGTATGGACTTGGACCGGTTGAGATACGGCCGGTTGCGGATTTGAGCGAAATGATGAAGGAAAGCGAGCAGCGGCGACGAAAGGATACCTCGCGATGAGGGCGGCCACGAGGGAAAGCACGAGGGAAAGAATGATCAGTATCATGGCCTTGGTGCTGGTAATCAGCATCGGTTCCCTTGTGCCGAAGGCGGCGGCACAGTCGCATAAATACCCGAAAATGGCGCCTGTCGACCAATACTTGATGGAAAGGAATGCTGAGATTCTGCTGGCGGAGCGCCGCCCCAGATTCCATATCCAGCGACGCGACGTTCCTGGTCAATCTAACGAGAGTTGTTGTCGCAAAAGCCGCATTGAGAACCTTGCGTTAAGGAACGTTTCTAAACACAACCAAGTAGCGGCCGCCAGCGATTTACTTTTCCAACCCAGACTCTTTATCCTAGTGAGTCGCCAATAAGTTAGAGGAAGAAGGGAAGTCGATTCCCCCCTTCGGCACCAAACCATCGATCCGGAGACCGCATGCTCATGCGGTGTTTTGATTTCTTACTGACCTTTTCGCTCACCTGCCGATTTACATCGTTTGAACCTTCTGCACGTTTTACTCTGGTTGAAGACTTAGTTGAGACTTAGTTGACACACCCAATCTTTTGGGAGTGAGCCCATTCTTCGTGGGGACGGCTCCTCCGGTCGCCGACTGACTTCGTGACGAAGGTTTCGCAGGGGCCTGGCAACTCCCGCTAACAGCCCTGCCAACGCTCATCATCCTTGAAAGGCAATTGCGTGCCCGCGGTTGCGTGGTTTCACGCAAGTTCGTGAGCAAGTTTTCGCAGGTCTAGCCGCTAATCGCTTACTTTTTAACGCTATTGCCCCGGTTCCTGATTCGGCATGTTGGTTGCTCTCTGAAGAGTGCGGAAGCCGCATTTGAGGCGAACTAAAAGCAGCGGCAGGCTGCCAGAAGTTCAGACTAGAGAGGGAACTGGAGGTTTGATCGCCATGGCTAAAGACGATCGTGACATTCTCGAAGTCCTTCAAGAGGAACTCGACTTCATCGAGAAAGGAGGATACGGCCGCTCGGTCCGAATGCCGTGGCAGCCTAAATCAGCCTTGCAGGATTCCCTGACCTGCATCAATTACGGTTATCCATATCGCGCTCATCCGTGCAACGAATGCGCCTTGATCGATTTTGTTGCTCCAGAGAATCGATCGGCCCCGATACCCTGCCATTTCATTCCTTTGAACGAAGCAGGAACGACCATCGAAGACCTGGAGTGTGAAGACGATCAGCGAAAGCTTGAGGAAACACTCAAGCACTGGTTGCGGGAAAAGATCAGCGAAATCGAACGGCAGCGCGCGAGCCAGACGACAGGTCTGTAACCCATTCCCCGGGGAGGTGCATCATGACGCTCGTTGTGTATGTGGTTGTCGCCGTACTGGTGGCAACAAGTCTCTTTTTTGGGATTCGTTATTTTGTTCGCGCGTTTGTCCGCTATCGAGACTCGCGCTTGATCATTTGTCCGGAGAACGGTGCGGCCGCGATCGTCGAGGTTGACGCGGTGCATGCCGCGTTGACCTCGGCGTTCGGTCAGCCGGACATCCGCCTGCAAAACTGCGAGCGCTGGCCGATTCATCAGGCCTGCGGGCAGGAATGCCTGGTCCAACTCGACGTCGCCCCGTCAGAGTGTCTGGTTCGCGGCGTTTTGATGAGGTGGTATGAGTTCAAATCTTGCGTCTATTGTGGCAAGTCTTTTGAGCAAATTCACCTACTGGATCACAAGCCCGCCTTACAGAGCCCGGAAGGAAAACTGGTGGATTGGAGCGGAGTGGCCATCGAGGAGATGGAGATCGTGCTGAACAGCTACAAGCCGGTCTGTTGGGATTGCTACATCGCCCAATCGTTTGTACGTGACAATCCTGAATCGGTTGTCTACCGGCCCTGGCAACCAGGGATTCACCGGTCACCGTGACAGTTGGCCATGACACCTGAGTCCCCGAGCGGCAATGGCGCAATCGTTTGTGCGGATGGGCGCGAGTACTGACAAGTAGATGGTTTCATTCGGTGTAAATGATAACGAAAGGAGGCATGTTATGACACCAGGAACTTTTCTAACACCAACTAAGAACTTCATGAACTTCATGGCGACGGACCCGTTCCGTCTGCTCCAGAGCAGGCTGTTCGAGGAACCGTTCACCATGTTCAGACCGTTTACTACGACCGAGGAGACTTGGCCACTGACAGCCTGGACTCCGCCGTGCGACATCTATGAGACAGACAAGAAAGTTGTGCTCAAGGTAGAGCTGCCGGAGGTGATGAAGGAAGACGTCAAGGTAACCATGGAAAACAACGTGCTCATGCTGCGAGGCGAGCGCAAGTTTGAAGAGGAGACCGACCGCGAAAACTATCATCGCGTCGAGCGCCGCTACGGCGAATTCATGCGCAGCTTTACGCTGCCGACCTATGTCGACGCCACAAAGATCGACGCCGAATTCAAGCATGGTGTGCTGACAGTGACGCTGCCGAAACGCGAGGAAGCCAGAGCAAAGCAGATCGATGTAAAGGTCCACTGATCGGTTCGACGAAGTTGGGTTCGTGATTGAACCCTCTTCCGAAAGCCGCACGCGGTCTGAACAATGGATCGCCTGCGGCTTTCGGCGTTCAGGATTTAAGGCCTAATGTTTGCACAGAATTCTGCAGTGCCCTTGCGAAGCCTTGTTTCTGCAAAAAGCCGCAGATGCTTGGGTGAGAATCCACAATACAAAAGGTGAGATTTACCAATAATGGAAAACAAGACGGTCACCATAGACGGCAATGAAGCCGCCGCCTATGTCGCTTACAAAACCAACGAAGTAATCGCGATCTATCCGATCACGCCGTCGTCATCGATGGGCGAGTCCTCAGATGCCTGGGCTGCGGCGGATGAGAAGAACATTTGGGGCATGACACCGTTGGTGCGCGAGATGCAATCGGAAGGCGGTGCGGCCGGCGCAGTTCACGGCACGCTGCAAACCGGAGCGCTGACAACTACATTCACGTCGAGCCAGGGTCTGCTGTTGATGATCCCAAACATGTTCAAGATCGCGGGCGAGCAGACGAGCACAGTGTTCCACATCGCGGCCCGTTCAGTTGCCACTCACGCGCTCTCAATCTTCGGCGACCACAGCGATGTGATGACCACCCGTACAACCGGCTGGGCCATGTTGTTTGCCAACTCAGTACAGGAAGCGATGGACTTTGCCTTGATCGCTCAGGCAAGCACTCTCCGAGCCAGAGTTCCCTTCCTGCACATATTCGACGGCTTTCGCACCTCTCACGAAGTAATGAAGATTCAGCAGCTCTCCGATGAACAGATCCGCGCGATGATCGACGACCAACTAGTGCAGGCACACCGAGCGCGTGCACTGACGCCGGACCATCCCGTGATGCGCGGCACCGCCCAAAACCCCGATGTTTTCTTTCAGTCAAGAGAGCGTTCGAATCCTTACTATCTGGAAACTCCTTATATTGTCGAGGAGGCGATGAACAAGTTTGCGCAGGTGACGGGACGGCAATATCACCTTTTCGATTATGTAGGAGCGCCTGACGCGGAGCGCGTGGTTGTAATGATGGGGTCCGGTTGCGAGGCGGCACAAGAAACTGTCGATGCTCTTTGTGCCGGTGGCGAAAAGGTTGGGTTGCTGAAGGTCCGGCTTTACCGGCCGTTTTCAGTCGCTGACCTGATAGGGACTCTGCCCCGCTCAGTCAAGGCTCTGGCCGTCCTTGATCGGACCAAGGAACCTGGCAGCATCGGCGAGCCCCTCTATCAGGACATTGTCACTGGTCTGAGCGAAAGCGCTTTCGACGGGGCGGCTTTTTCCACGATGCCATGCGTGATAGGGGGGCGTTATGGCCTGTCGTCGAAGGAGTTTACTCCGGCGATGTGTAAGGCTGTGTTTGACGAGTTGAAGAAGCCGAGACCCAAAAATCACTTCACTATCGGGATCGACGACGATGTGACGCTCACTTCGCTTCCTGTCGATCCAACCTTCGATACCGAACCGAAAGAGCAAGTGCGTGCCATGTTTTGGGGACTCGGCGCAGATGGCACGGTCAGCGCAAATAAGAATTCGATCAAGATCATTGGTGAGGAGACCCCTAATTACGCCCAGGGCTATTTTGTTTATGACTCGAAGAAGGCAGGTGCGATGACCGTCTCACATCTGCGTTTTGGCGACCGACCGATTCACAGCACGTATTTGATCCAGCGCGCAAACTTTATTGCCGTACATCAATTCGAGTTTCTCAGCTCCCACGATGTCCTGGGCGCGGCAGTCGATGGGGCAACTTTGCTGCTGAATAGTCCGCATCCCCCCGAAGAGGTTTGGGATCATTTGTCACGTCCAGTCCAGGAGCAAATCATCCGCAAACAGATTAAGGTCTACACGATTGATGCCTATGCCGTTGCTAAGGAAAAACAACTCGGCAATCGGATAAATACGATCATGCAGACCTGCTTCTTTGCGATTAGCGGCGTGCTCCCAGGTGATGAGGCGATTGCGAAAATCAAGGAATCGATTCGTAAGACTTATGGCAAACGCGGAGAGCCGGTCGTGCGGCAAAACTTCGCGGCTGTCGACGCGGCGCTTGCACATCTGCACGACGTTTCTGTGCCGGCACAAGCTACGAGCACATTTGTCCCGGCTTCCATCGTTTCGGATCAAGCCCCGGAGTTTGTTCAGAATGTCACCGCCGAGATCATTGCGGGACGCGGCGACCAGTTGCCGGTAAGCGCGTTTCCGATTGATGGAACGTACCCGCTAGGCACGTCGCAATGGGAGAAACGCAACATCGCGCAGGACGTTCCAGTTTGGGAGCCGGAACTCTGCATCGAATGTGGAAAATGCATGCTCGTTTGTCCTCACGCTACGATCCGCGCAAAGGTCTGCGACGAGAGCGATCTGGCATCGGCGCCGGAAGGCTTCAAGCACATTCCGGCAAAGTGGCGCGAACTGCCAGACAAGCGATACACAATTCAAGTCGCTGTAGAGGACTGTACCGGCTGCCGGCTGTGCGTCGAGGTATGTCCGGCAAAGGACAAGAGCAATGTCTCGCGCAAATCACTGAATATGCATCCACAGTTGCCGTTGCGCGAGCGTGAGCGGGCTAACTGGGATTTCTTTCTGAAGTTACCGGAAGTAAACAAGAACGGCGCGCTAACGTTTACCTCCGTCAAGAACGTGCAACTGCTGCAGCCGCTCTTTGAGTTTTCCGGAGCTTGCGCAGGCTGTGGCGAAACCCCTTACATTAAACTAGTAACCCAACTGTTTGGCGATCGTGCCATCATTGCCAACGCCACCGGCTGCTCAAGTATTTATGGCGGCAATCTGCCTACGACGCCTTACACCATGAACCGAGAGGGCCGCGGCCCTGCCTGGAGCAATTCACTTTTTGAGGATAACGCGGAGTTCGGGCTTGGCATGAGGCTGGCGCTGGACCATCAGAATGCCTACGCCAAAGATTTGGTAGGCCGGCTGCGTAAGGAGATTGGTGAAGCGCTAGCTAACAGTCTTCTCAATGCAGATCAATCCACCGATGTTGCTATTAACAGTCAACGAGAGTCGGTGGCGGCCCTAAGAGCGAAGCTTGAAAGCGCGGCGACGCCTGCAGGTTCCCTGCCAAACGAGTTCCGCGATCTTGTAAGCGTAGCGGACGCGTTGGTGAAGAAGAGCGTCTGGATCGTTGGCGGTGACGGTTGGGCTTATGACATCGGCTACGGAGGTCTGGACCACGTCTTAGCCAGCGGCCAGAACGTCAACATTCTTGTGCTGGACACGGAAGTCTATTCCAACACCGGGGGTCAGGCTTCCAAATCGACGCCGCTGGGAGCCGTAGCAAAATTTGCCGCGGGTGGCAAGACCACCGCGAAGAAGGATCTGGGAATGGGTGCCTTGCGTTATGGCAATGTCTACGTCGCGCAGGTGGCTATGGGCGCGAACGACACACACACGGTGAAAGCATTTTTGGAAGCGGAGGCCCATGAGGGTCCCTCGCTGATTATTGCCTACAGCCAGTGCATCGCGCACGGAATCGACATGGCCAAGGGAATGCATCAGCAGAAACTCGCCGTCGAATCAGGCCACTGGCCCCTGTATCGCTACGTTCCGAAGCTGGCTGCCGAAAACAAGAATCCTTTCCAGCTTGATTCAAGCGATCCGAAGATTCCGCTAAAAGACTACATCTACACCGAAGGGCGCTATCGAATGTTGCAGCA
>JBGPYG010000433.1:0-2467 GCA_041493085.1 Pyrinomonadaceae bacterium
CGGTTCTGATAATCGCGAGCGAAGTGTAAGCGCAAAACGCCGGGAGCACCTGGCTCAAGCCAGGTGTGAACAAGAACGGTCCATGATGACAGTCAGGTCTCGATCACGATCTGTTGCACTTCGGAGTTGAATTCGCGATTTTCCATTTATGACCGCCGCCTGAGTGATCTCTCATTTTTATTGGTGATTCTTCTTTGTCGAAAATGCCATAAATGAAAAATGAAAAATGAGAAATGGAAAATCCGTCTTCTGCTTTCTGCCTCCTGCTCCTGCCTACTGTTTTTACTGGACACGCGCCCAGCAGCCGCTCTTGTTTGAGGCGCGAGCGGCGTCGAGAACAAGCTGCACCCGATAACCATCTGCAAACGTGGCCGCACCCTCGACCGTCGTGCGGCCTTCGCGGAGCGCGGCAACTATCGCGGATGAGAACGCCGTAAAGCCTCGCGACCAACTTCCTTCGCGCATACCTGGAGCAACTGTGTCCTGATCAACCTGCACTGGTCGCCAGTCACCTGCTCCCGCCGGCGAATGCCAGAGTTCGCCCGTTTCTTCCACCATCAGTGCGCCGCTGCTTCCATAAACCTCCAACTGGTTTTGGAGTTTGCCTGATTCAACCACGGAAAGAGAGGCGCTGCCGGTGGCGCTTTTAGTCAGTGACGACTCAGCAAACCGGCAGAGCATCCTTACTGTGTCATCCGAGGTTACCGGACGCATTGTCCCGCTCGTCTTGTCGGGCCGCTCAGCAACGTGCGTCGAGAGCACGCAGCAAACTTCGCTGATTTCAGCATCAAGCAGCCAACGAAAAGAATCCACCGCATGCGAGCCGATCGCGCCCAGTGTGCCGCCACCCATCGTCACATCCGACCACCAGTCCCAGTTTCCCAAAACGCCGCGGTAATCGGAACGGAAAACATAATTGCAGTGGCGAACCGTGCCGATTGCACCGCTGTGCAACATCGCGCGCATTTTTCGCCGGCTGTTCAGGAATCGTAGTTCGTGATCGATCAAGACGAGCACGCCGGCTTCGCGCGCACTATCAGTCATGCGTTTGGCCTCGACGGCATCCATGGCCATCGGCTTTTCACAAAGCACAGCCTTGCCGCGTTCAAGAGCGGCGAGCGTGATTTCCATGTGCGTCACGGGAGGAGTAACCACGCTCACCAGATCGACGTCATCCCTGGCGACCAGGTCTTTCCAATCACTAGCCACGTGTTCGATGCCGAACTCTGTCGCCACGCTTGCGGCGTGTTCACGACGCCGGCTCGCAATCGCCACAACGCGCGCGCCCTTGCAATTGCGGAAGCCGGGAATCTGCGTCGTGCGGGCAAAGCCGGCCCCAACGATCCCAATGCCGATGGTTTTGTCGTCACTCAGTTTTTTCAAACGTCTCTCCCACGATTTCGTTACCGAATACGACGTGGCCGAACACCGCGAATAATTCGTTTCTTCCTGCCCACTGCCCACTGCCCACTGCTCACCTGCTCCCTGCCGTCTGCCCACTGCCCACTGCCCACTGATTGGGCAGGGATTCGAATCCCGAACCAACAGATTATGAGACGGTTTGAGGGGCATCAACAAGGCGAGACGAAACTAGATAACCCAGTATTTACCGAATCCGCAGCCGTCAAAGTTCGTTACATCTCGCTCCGTCTCAGCACGCCATCGCGCCATAATCGCGCCATCCAAAAAACACATACGTTGGACTTACGCCCGTTGATAGTGCTGAATTCATTTGTCTTCAAGAGTTGGAAGAATTTCCCGCAGGTGAAGTTAGTGGATGAGTTCGGCGTTTCCTGCCGTCAGCGTAATCGTATTTTCTCCGGCCCGCAGCTCTGCGGGCACATCCCACACCAACGCGCCGTTTGGCCCCTTCGCCGAGCAAAAGACGAAGTAAGTCCCCGCGGGAACTTGCGCCATCAGGACGACCCTCCCTGCAGTGTCGAAGTTTCCCTTGACCACGTAGTACGGATGCATCGCAGTCGCATAGGCCGGGCAACTCCTGGGCGGAAAGCAGTTTGCAGCATAGGCCTGCAACGCCTTGCCGGGTGTAACGTCCGCCGCGATGGGCGCGCCCACTTTGCGCAGCAACGTGTCGAAGCGCTCGCTCATCAGCGCCACGCCCGCTCCTACCAGTGGGTTCGCTCCGCCGGGGAAGGACGAGATGATCGTGAGCTTTATACTTGCGCCGCCTGCAGCTGCTGGAGCAGAAGCAGCCGGCGCAACGGTCGCGGGGGCCGGCGGGGCCGTGTTGACGGAGGTTGTGGGCGTCGCACCGGTCTTTGGACGGAATGTGCCGACATCGCAGGTCTCGCTGCGCGGAGCAAATGTGACATTGTCGCCGTTCATCCCCGTAACCAGGCGTCCGTTGACGGTGGTGCTGCCCGTGCCGCGCAGAGAATTGTCCGGCTGCAGAGCGAGGGTGAAAGGGCCAACGGAGTTCTGGACCTGGATAAGCAGCGCGTTGGAC
>JBGPYG010000177.1:0-7571 GCA_041493085.1 Pyrinomonadaceae bacterium
AATCGTCGCAGTTCCTGACTCTGGATCTTTGCGTTGTTTGCCGGCACTACGTATGCAACCAACCGGCGATCACCGGGCGCGTCTTCACGGGCCACCACCACGCTCTCACTCACTGTCGCGTGCTGATGCAACACCGATTCAATCTCACCGAGCTCGATGCGAAAGCCGCGCAGCTTTACCTGATCGTCAATGCGACCCAGGCACTCGATGTTTCCGTCAGGTAAGTAGCGCGCCAGATCGCCAGTCTTGTAGAGTCGTGCCTGTGGGTTCCGGCTGAAAGGATGGCGAATGAATTTTTCGCGGGTTAACTCCGGCCGATTAAGATAACCACGCGCCAAGCCGTCGCCGCCGATGTGCAGTTCTCCCGGCACGCCGATCGGCACCGGATTCAGATTCGGATCAAGCAAATAAACCTGCGTGTTCGCCAGCGGCCGGCCGATGGATACCGGTAGGTCTCCTGATTCGACTTTGCAGACGCTGGACCAGATGGTCGTTTCCGTCGGCCCATACATGTTCCAAAGCGAGCCGCTGCGTTCGCGTAGTTGGTCTGCCAGTTCCCCTGATAGTGCTTCGCCGCCGCAAAGCACTTTCAGTTTCCGGCTGCCCCGCCAGCCCGCGTCTATTAACATTCTCCAGGTGGCCGGCGTCGCCTGGACCACGGTGGCGCCGGTTTTCACGAGCCGCGCTTTTAGTTGATCTCCGTCACCCGACACGTCGCGACTGACAATGACCAAACGAGCGCCGACGATCAGCGGCAAGTAAAGTTCGAGCGCTGCAATGTCAAAAGAAAGGGTAGTAACTGAGAGCAAGACATCGGCGGGACCAAGTCCGGGTTCACGTCGCACAGAACATAGAAAGTTTGTCAGCGCGCGATGCTCGATCTGCACACCCTTTGGTTTTCCAGTTGAGCCTGAGGTGTAAATGACATAAGCGAGATTGTCACTTGTAGCCACACCCGACGGATCTGCCTCGCTCTCACAAGCGATCATCTCCCAATCGCTATCCATACAAACGAGCTTTGCCTGATGCGCCGGCAGATCAGCAGTGAGTTTTTGCTGGGTCAGCAGCACCGGAACATTGGCGTCTTCGATCATGAAGGCGAGACGCTCTTTGGGAAACGCCGGATCGAGTGGGACGTAAGCGCCGCCGGCCTTAAGGATACCGAGCAGGCCGACAACCATCTCCAGCGATCGCTCAATGCAAATGCCAACCAAAGACTCTGGCCCGACCCCCAGCCGGCGCAGATAATGCGCCAGTTGATTCGCACGCGTGTTCAACTCTCCGTACGTTAGCCGTTGCTCTTCGAACTCAACCGCAATGGCGTTGGGAGTGTTCGCTGCTTGTTTCTCAAACAGTTGGTAAACGCACCGGTCTTTTTCATACTCGCCTTCAGTCTGGTTCCATTCAACGAGCAATTGCTTTCGTTCAGACGTCGTCAGCAACGGCAACTCGGCGAGTTTGCGCGTCGGGTCGGCAACCAGTGCCGCTAATATAGTCCGCAGGTGGCCCAACATTCTGCCGATCGTTTCACGCTCGAACCGCTCACTGTCATAGACTGCATTCAGTTGCAATTCAACGCCGGGAAACGCAAGCAATGTGAGCGGGTAGTTCGTTCTCGAAACGATCGTTCGGCTCTGTTGGACGTCGGCTTCCGGCCCGAAATTCCCGGGGCCCCCGGTTGGATAGTTTTCAAAAACAAGAATGCTTCCAAACAGCGACGTGCCCTTCGGCAGTTCGCTCCAGCGTTGGATGTCCAACAGCGACGAATGCTGGTGCTCGCGCGCTTCAACTGTCTCCAACTGTAGTTCCTTAAACCACGAGAGGAGATCGGCATCAGCAGGAAGACGAGCGCGCACCGGAATCGTGTTGATGAAAAGGCCGGCAGCCGACTCGATGTCCGGCAACTCATGCGGTCGCACCGACACCGTCGTGCCAAAGACAACGTCTTCGCCCCGGCTGTAACGCCCCAACAACAACGCCCACGCGCCCTGCACGAGCGTAAACATTGTCAGCCTGTGCTTCCGCGCGAAGGCTTGTAATTCCGCCGTGGTCTCAACTGGCAGTCGCAGTTCCAGCTCTTCGTGCTTGACAACGTCGCTGCGCGAATCAGCGTTGAAGCGATCTACAACAAGCGATGTGGGCGCGGTAAAACCCTTCAGCGATTGCTTCCAGAAGCGTTCGGCCTCACCAGGGTCCTGGGCCGCCAGCCAATCGATGTAGTTGCGATACGGCGGGCTGGGTTCAAGCGACGGGTCTTCCTGAGCCGCCAGCGCCCGGTAGACGGAGAAGACCTGTTTGAGAATTAGTGACTGTGACCAACCGTCCAGCAGCGCGTGATGGTTGGTCCAGATTAATCGATACGAACCAGCCGCCAGACGAACCAGAGTGAGCCGCATCAGCGGCGATTGCGAGAAATCGAATCCGGTTTCTCGATCCGCTCTGACAAAGCTTTCCAAGCGACTCTCTTGTTCGACCGGTGGGAGCTCGCGCCAGTCGTGCTGTTGAAAAGGGAGTGCCACCCGCGGGTGGACAATTTGCAGAGGTCTGTCCAGGCCCTCCCAACGGAACGAGGTTCTTAGAATCTCGTGGTGGTCGACGACGCGCTGCCAGCTATTTTCAAATAGCTGAACATCCAAATCGCCGTCTATGCGAAAGATGATCTGTTCGAGATAAACCCCCGCCTCCGGCGCGAAGAGGCTGTGAAAGAGCATGCCCGCCTGAGTTGGCGATAGTGGGAACGCGCCGCTGATATCCTCGGCTTGAATGCAGTCTGCTGACATTGACGCTGTCGGCCTCATCGTTACCTGGCCCCACTTGTTATTTGGCGCATCACCCCAGGCTGTCAGCCCTGCTTGCCGATCGATGGTTGATGAAGACACTCAGCTCTCTCCTAATTCCGTGTCGGTCTAATTCCAGTCAACAAACAGTCGCTGCCGTTTGTTCCTGGGTAAGAATGTGCAACTCAGCCAGTTTTCTCGTCGGGCCATTGACGAACTCTTCCAGCATTGCCCGCAAATCTTCGAGCAGGTGTTGAATCGCAGCGTGCTCGAAACGTCTGCCGTCGTACACGAATCTGAACCCAAGCTCCGACCCGGGCATCGCCACCACGGTCAGCGGGTAATTGCTGCGGGAAAAGATCCAGCGCACGCGCCGCACTGAGACCTCATCGCCCAGGTCGTATAGATCTTCCTCGATCGGGAAGTTCTGAAAGACCAGAATGCTTTTGAACAACGCGAGGCCGCGAGCGACTTCGCTCCAGCTCTGGATCTCAACCAGAGGCGTATGCTGATACTCGCGAACCTCCACCGCTTCGGTCTGAAGGTCCTTGAGCCAGGAAATTATTTCAGCGCCGGAAGAAAGACGCGTGCGCACGGGAATCGTGTTGATGAACAGGCCGGGCGTGGATTCTATGTCCGCCAATTCGGTTGGTCGCACCGAAACCGTTATGCCATAGACAACGTCGTCGCTGCCGCTGTAGTGACTCAAGAGCAGCGCCCACGCACCCTGGACCAGCGTGAACATCGTGAGCCGGTTCTGTCTGGCAAAGTTCTGCAGCCGCGCTGTTTCTTCAGACGTCAACCAAAGCTCGAGGTCCTCATACGAAATGCCTTCGCTATCCGACTCCGGCGGGAGTGGTCCGATGCCCGAGGAGGTTGGCGCGGTAAATCCCAGCAGTGTTCGGGTCCAGAATTCTTCAGCCGCCGACAGATCTTGCGCGAGCAACCAATCGACATAATCACGGTATGGACGAATGGATCTGACTTGAGGTTCTTCGCCTCGTGCGAGTCCCTTATATGCGGTGAAGACTTGCTTCAGGATTAGCGCTTGCGACCAACCGTCCAGGAGCGAAAGATGGAGGCTCCAAAGAAACAGATACGACTTCTCTGCCACCCGGATCAAAGTAAGGCGCGCCAGCGGAGCCTTCGAGAAATTAAATCCTGCCGCTCGATCATCGCGAATCAGACATTCAAGTCGGTCTTCCTGCTCAGATTCAGAAAGTCCACGCCAATCGCATTGCTGAAACGGAAACGTTACAGCCCGCTCTACAACTTGGAGTGGCCGCTCGAGATTTTCCCAATGGTACGACGTTCTCAAAATATCGTTGTGTTCCACTGCGTGCTGCCAGGCCTGTTCGAAAGCCCACAGATCAAGCTCTCCGTCCGCACGACAGATGATCTGTTCAAGATAGACTCCGGCGTTTGGCGCCCGGAGGCTGTCAAAGAGCATCAGCGCCTGCGCCGGAGCCAGTGGAAACGCACCTTCGGTACCTCCGGCTTGAAAGCCTACTGCTGAAGTTGAACCTATTACCCCTACGGGTCCCTTGTTCAACTGAAAGTTCAGGTTCATTGATCTCGCCGGCTATCTGGCAGTAGCCCCTTCGGCCACTGGCAGCGTCGCCACCAACTCAGCAATGGTCTGGTGTTTGAAGATCTGTTTTGGAGTAAGACGAAGGCCGGCCCGGGCAGCTCGAGAGACAATCTGCATCACCAGAATGGAATCGCCGCCCAGGTCAAAAAAGTTGTCGCCCGTACTGACTGCGTCCCGCTTGAGCACCTGCGACCATATTTGCGCCAGTTGCTCTTCAACCGCAGAGAGCGCCGCCGTGGGGCCCTGGCCCAAGGCGGGCTGTTGCCGATCAAGAGACTTCAATGCCTGACGATCAATCTTGCCATTGGGCAATCGCGGCAAACTCTCTACGATGACAAGCTCAGCGGGTACGAGATAGTCAGGCAGTTTCACTTGCAAATGATGGCGCAATTCGCCGGGCGAAAGCAGATGACTCTCAAGCATCGGCACCGTGTATGGAGGTTCCGCCAGGGCAGCTCCCTCCGAGATGGGCGACCGGGTTGCATAAACGTTGTAGAGATTCGATCCCTCGAGGTAGTGGTCCTGTTCGGCAATCACCGAATAACCATGGCTTATGAGTAACTCCGTCAGACGCTGCAACTGTCCGTTGACGTCATGGGCCTCAATTACGATCTGTTGGATTTTCTCCCAGTCGTTTTCGGCGACTCCTTCCAGCACATCCAGCTCACTCTTCTCGACGTCGATCTTGAGCAGATCGATGCGTTCGATTCTCTCTTCGCGGATGATTTCTGACAATGTTCGCAGCCTGCAAATGACTTTCTGGCCACTCACCCGGCTTTCGATGATTGCCTCAAGAGCCTCGCTCGCCAACACGCTGTGGTTTCCGTTTCCGCGGCTCGTGTTTCCGATGATCGATCGCAGTACTCCACCCTCATCTGCTTCATCTGCATACCGTCCGGATTGGGAAGTTGAGTCTGGGTAGAACGTGAACTCCGCTTCCCCGGTCTCTCGGGCCAGGCCGCATTGAAAGATCCTGACATCGTGACCGTAAAGTGAGGTGTTGATCTGCAAGACTTCGAAGGTAGATGGCATCGGCTCAAAGGCATAGACGCGCACGTTTTTCCACACTTGTTGCGCAAACAACGTGAAGAGGCCGATGTTCGCGCCGACATCAAATACGCACGCACCATCTTCAAGCGAAAGGCCATGACGAAAATTGGTCTGATCGTCGAAGATTTGTTTATAGAAAAAGTCCGTCTCGTGTTTGTTCTGGTCAGCGATGGCCATGTTGTTCGGCAGCAGGTATCGCTCGCGACCGCCAATGGATGGCGCCGCAAGTCTGTGCGGAGCTACGTACGCCACCAGTCGGGAGTTGCCCGGTTGATCCTCGCTGGCAATGACCGCCGCTTCGCGAACGCCCCGGTGTTCAAGTAGCGCACTCTCGGTCTCAGCGGGCTCAACGCGGTGGCCGCGAATTTTTACCTGATTGTCGATCCGGCCCTGGAACTCCAAAGTCCCGTCAAGACGCAAGCGTCCAAGATCGCCGGTGCGGTAAAGCCGCGCCGCTGAACTTTCAAACGGGTCGTGGGGAAACTTTTCGGCTGTTAGCTCAGGGTGATTCAGATAACCCAGGCCCACAGTTGGACCACCAATGCAGATTTCTCCCGCCTCACCGTCAGCCACCGGCCGCAACGTGGCGTCGAGCAGATAAATTCGAACGTCATTAATGGGCCTGCCAATGGGCACGACGCCGATTTGGCTTTCATTGCTCGGCACAATCGCATAAGTCGCTACAATTCCCGCGGTCTCCGTTTGTCCGAACATGTTCATGAGTTGTGCCTGGTGGTTAAACTCAAATCTCCAGGCTCGCGGAACATCGGCGAGCAAGGGTTCGCTCGCTGACAAAATCAAACGCAGCTTGTTTTCCAACAACTCGGCACGGGCGGCAGGTTGCAGACTGCGTAGCGTGTCCACACAACTGCGCCAATATGACGGCACGATGTCGATAACCGTGACGCCAAGCTCTTTGACTTTTGTGAACAGTGCGATGGGGTCTCTAATCTCATCGGTGGTGGCTATAACGACACTGGCGCCAACTGACAACGGTAGCAGCAACTGTCTAACCGAGGATGAAAAAGAGATCGAGGCGGTGTGTAGGTAGACATCTGACGAGCGGACGCCGGTGGCGCTGCGCATCGAATGAACGTAGTGACTGAGGTTCCCCTGCGTGAGCATTACACCCTTGGGCTTTCCGGTTGAGCCCGAGGTGTAGATTACATAAGCAAGATCGGCGGCGGAGCATCGAAGACCCGGATTTTCACTGCAGTCTTTGCTCAGCGCGCCAGAAGTCACATCGAGCAGCAAGGTCGGAGCCTGACGGACTGGCAACTGCTCAACAAGCTGACTCTGCGTCAGGAAGATCGCCGGCCGCGCGTCGGCAATCATCAGATCCAAACGCTCTTTCGGATAAGCAGGATCGAGCGGCACGTAGGCGCCGCCAGCTTTCAGCACTCCCAGAATGCCGACCACCATCTCGAGCGAGCGTTCGAACGAGATGGCCACAAGCGTATCGGGACCAACACCCCGCGATCGCAAATTGGTCGCGACTTGATTTGCCCGCGCGTTCAGTTCGCCGTAGCTCAATTCCCAGCCAGTGCAAACGACGGCCAACTTTTCGGGAGTCCGTACGGCGTGCTCTTCGAAAAGCTGATGCGCAAACTTTGATGTTTGCGAGTGATGATCAACCGATTCAGCAGTACGAGTGAAGGACGGTTGGGTAATCTCTTGTATTGTCCGAGCGTTGAATTCCTGCGCCATGAATCACCTCTGGTAATCTCTATAGAATTTCAGATTGACGTTTTAGTGTTTGCACCCACGGCCGCGGCGGGTGAACGTCGTTGGGGAACCGAAGAAGGCTAGGCAATGCTTTCCCGGGACATTCCCACGACCACTCTGCGTTTTCCGCGGAAGGGGTTCCGGCCATGCGCCGTTAGCATGTTGTCTATGAGCAGCACGTCACCTGCGCACCAGGGAAAAACAACTGCATGCTGTTCATAGACTTTTAGAATGTTGCTCACCATTTCCGGCTCGATCGCGCTGCCATCTGCGAAATAGACGTTGCGTGGCAGGTCCTCTTCCGCAAAGCTTGATAACAACCAATCGCGAGCTTCGATGGGCAAACGCGAGATGTGAAAAAGATGCGCCTGATTGAACCAAACCATCTCACCTGTTTGCGGGTGCGGCGCGGATACCTGGCAACGCTG
>JBGPYG010000092.1:0-10700 GCA_041493085.1 Pyrinomonadaceae bacterium
AGTGTCTGAAATTCGATTTCTCTGTGTGATCTCTGTGTTCTCTGTGTCTCTGTGGTGAGTGGTTGTCGGGCGCTTATTCACCACAGAGACACAGAGGACACAAAGGTTGCACAGAGAAGACCTCAAACTAAGACACTACCCGCAGTTTGCCGAATTAGACACTATCCTGGGCGCGTCGTATGATGAAAAGCTTTCAAACTCAATAGAATCGGGCGCGTTGCTAACGAGCGACTGTTGGCTATCAAAACAGATACATGAGTAAAGCCGGAAGAATTCTTCGTATCGATCCTCCGTATGCCGTGCCGGGCGCGGAAGTCACCATCGACTGCGATGGTCTGGATACCAGCGATCCGACACTGTGCGCGGTTTGGTTCGGCAATGAGCGTGCGCCCATCGTCGCGTTATCTCCCAGTCGGGTGTTGGCAATCGTACCTGAACTGAAGCAGAGCGGTCCGACTGACGTCACGGTCGAGAATGACGGGATACGCGGCGAAGCGGCGAGCGTAGTAGTTGGTAAGCGACTGGCCGAGGACCTGCATCCGGTTGCGAATCCTGCTTTCGACCCGGATGACGGCGCACTTTTTGTAACTCGCTCGGGATCGCGTGGTGAACAATTGCCGGTGACGATTTTCCGTATCGACATTAGCGGTGAGGTTACGGAGTTTTCCGGCGACATCACAAATCCCACCGGAATCGCCTTCGACAGCACCGGGCAAATGTTCGTTAGCAGTCGCATGGATGGCACAGTCTATCGCATCACACCATTCAAAGAAGCGGTGCCCTTTGCTGGAAACCTCGGAATTGCCAGCGGCATTACCTTCGACCATTCGGACACGATGTATGTCGGAGATCGCACCGGCACAATCTACCAGGTGAACGGCATTGGAGAAGAAACCGCCTGGGCGCAACTCGAACCCTCCGTCTCCGCTTATCACCTCGCTGTTGGCCCCGACGAGGCTTTGTATGTAACTGGACCCACGGTCGCCAGTTTTGATTCCGTGATGCGGGTTGATGCTGATGGCGAAGTCGGTGTGTTCTATAGGGGTCTCGGACGTCCGCAGGGACTCGCCTTCGATGGGAGCGGAAATCTGTATGTCGCTGCTTCGTTGCGCGGGCGGCGAGGAATTGTGCGCATTACTCCTGATGGCAAGGATGCCGAGATGTTTGTCGCCGGCATGAATCTCGTCGGCCTTGCCTTTAGCTCCACGGGCGACCTGGCGGTGGCTTCGACAGATTCAATCTATAGCTTGCCTATTGGATTGGAGGGAACGCCTGGCAATCAATAACGGCACAATAGCCGAGAGATGGTACCGGTTCCGTATTTGTGCGGCACTGCTCCTCCGTTTTGTTCCCTGTCATTGCCGGGCAAGCTTCGCTCATACCAAACTGAACCAGTACCCGAGAGATTTGGATTTTGACACTCAAGCAGCAGGATGCTAACTTGACCTCTTCTATCGACAACTCGTAACGAACACTAAGTGACCGCACAACTAATCCCACAACTTGTGATTTATATGGTAGTGCTGCTGCTTGCCATCTCGGCGCACGAAGCAGCTCATGCCTGGATGTCAAATAGGTTTGGCGACGACACGGCACGCCTACTGGGTCGCGTGACGTTGAATCCTGTAGCCCATATAGACCCCATCGGTACGCTGCTTATCCCGATTGTTAGTTTTGTGCTCGGGAGCGTCGGCGGATCGGTGGCAAGGATTCCCCTGATAGGCTGGGGCAAACCAACTCCCGTCAATCCGTTGCGTTGGCGCAACAAAGACCTGGCAAACGTCATGGTTTCGGGAGCGGGAATCATGGCGAATCTTTTTATCGCCATTTGTGCGTTCATCATTTTTAAGGTGTTGTTAATGACGGGATGGTTACTGGATATCCCGGAGTCGCTGCAAGAGCCGGTTCTGATATTTCTTCAGATGCTCTTAACAATCAATATTTCGCTTGCCGTCTTCAACCTGCTGCCTTTTCCTCCACTCGATGGCAGCAAGATTCTGGAAACATTTCTTCCGGCCAGTGCCCAGCCGGTACTTGCGGTACTGGAACAATATGGTTTCATCATTTTGATGCTCTTGATTTACGTGGGGTTCTTTAGTGCGATCATGAATCCGATCATGACTCTTGTGTATTATCTGTTGGAACTTGGTCTAAAGTGATAGAGCGAATCGGTTTTGCCTCCGTGATAAGAGAATAATGCCCAAGCGAATTTTTAGCGGCGTACAGCCGACCGGCAATGTTCATCTTGGAAACTACCTGGGCGCTTTACGCAACTGGGTGGCGCTGCAACACGAATACGAAAGCTTCTTCTGCATCGTTAACTTGCACGCGATCACTACGCGCCAGGATCCGAAACTACTTGCGGAGAAGACCAGAGAACTCGCCCGCCTCTATCTGGCAGTCGGAATTGATCCAGACCTTTCTACTATCTTTATTCAGTCAGACGTCGCCGCGCATGCGGAGCTAACCTGGATTCTCAATTGCATCGCCCGCATGTCCGAGCTGGAGCGCATGACGCAGTTTAAGGACAAGGCTCGCAAGCAACGCGAGAATGTCGGCGTGGGAATGTTTGATTATCCGGCGCTAATGGCTGCCGACATATTGCTTTACCAGACGGACCTTGTTCCTGTCGGCGAAGATCAGAAACAACACCTTGAACTGACGCGTGATTTAGCCATACGATTCAACCGCGATTACGGCGAGACGTTTCGCGTCCCCGAACCCTTTATTGCGAAAGTCGGCGCGCGCATCATGTCGTTGTCAGATCCTTCCAGCAAGATGTCGAAGTCAGACGACGACCCGAGCGGCTGCGTGCGGTTGCTCGATGATGCCGACAGCATCCAGCGCAAATTTAAGCGTGCAGTCACTGACTCAGGAACGGAGATTCGTTTTAACCCAGCGCGACCGGCCATCACTAACCTGCTGACGATCTTTCAACTGCTGACCGGCCAATCGCCCGAGCAGATCGAGGACCACTTTGGCGACAAAGGTTATGCTCAATTGAAGCAGGAGCTTGCTGACGCTGCTATTGCGTTTCTGAATCCACTTCAGGAGCGCGTCCGGGCTATCAACGATGGGGAGTTGACCAGCATACTGGAGCAGGGTGCCTCTAAAGCGGAGGGGATAGCGGGCGCTACCCTGGAAACTGTTAAGGAAAGAATGGGCATTTCAGGCGCTAAAGGATTGACGGGAGCGCCGGGTTTGCCGGCAAGGAATTAGATGGACGAAACCAGAGACGCCACTGCAACCCAACCAGCGACGGAAGACGCGCCGGCGGAGACCGAGCAATCGGAGCCGCAATCGGAGCCAATCGCCGGCTCGATCAACGTTACCGGCTCCGCGCCGGAGATCGTTTCAGACGACACCACTGACGATCTCAAGATCGTGATGGGCGAGTTTGACGGCCCGCTCGATCTGTTGCTCCACTTAATTCGGCAGGAACAGGTAAACATCTACGACATTCCTGTCGCGCGCATCGCTGATGAGTATCTTCGCTATCTACAGCTAATGCAGGAACTGGACATCGCCGTCGCCGGCGATTTCTTAGTAATGGCCGCAACTCTGATCGAGCTAAAGACCAGAATGCTTTTGCCGCGCGATCCCTTCGCGGCCGCGGAAGAGGAAGAAGATCCGCGCAAGGATCTCGTCGATCAACTACTCGAATACCAGAAGTACAAGGCGGCGGCGCAGATGCTCTGGTCGCGCGCGACGGTCGAACGCGCTGTTTTCAAACGGGCTGAAATCGAAACTGACAAGAACAATCCGGAGGTCGTGGTTGGACTGTTCGACTTATTGAAAGTGTTCCAGGAGATTCTCTCGCGGCACAAAGAAGAAGTGTTGCTGGAGATCGAGCGGGAAGAGGTCTCCATGGCAGAGATGATCGAGCGCTTGCGAAATATGGTCATGTCATCAGGTGAACTCAATCTCCGCGTTTTCTTTGAGCGGGCGCGCTCGCGCCACGAGTTGGTGGTTGCGTTTCTTTCAGTTTTGGAGCTTGTGCGCACTACTGAGATTAAGTTAATTCAGGAACAAACGTTTGGCGATATCGTCGCCAGAGTTGCCAGTTAGTTGATAACCAACATGAATGAAGAGATTGTAGACAACCAATCGGCAGTGGCTCCGGACGAGGCAGCGCTTAACGAGGAAGCAAGCCGCGAGCTGGAGGCCATGGTGGCATCGGAATCGCCGACTGCCGAAACCGAAGGAGCTGACGAATCGGGGACCTACGTAGTTCAAAATGCGGCAGAGCGCATTGCGATTATTGAAGCTCTGATTTTCGTTTCGGAGGAGCCGTTGAGTGCAAAGATTATCGCGGACGTGCTTCGGGAAGAACGCGAAGTCGTCGAAGCAGCACTGTCAGAGCTGGCAAAAGAATTCAACGGGCGTAACGGAGGTTTGCAGTTGCGCGAGGTCGCCGGCGGCTGGCAATTTGCCACTCGGCCCGAATTCCACGAACACGTGCGCGCCTATCTAAAGTCGAGGCCCAGCGCAAAGCTGTCTATCGCTTCGCTGGAAACCCTGGCCGTCATTGCTTACAAACAGCCAGTTACGGTGCCGGAGATTCTTGAGATACGCGGCGTGCAGTCGCCCTCTTCAATCAAGACATTGCTGGACAAGAAGCTGATTGTAGCTAAGGGGCGCAAGGAAACGGTCGGACGGCCGATGATGTACGGAACGTCGAAAGACTTCCTCATGCAGTTTGGCTTGAAGGACCTCGGCGAGCTGCCGAGTATGGAAGACTTTCAGGACCTGTCAGGCGGTAGCTAAAAGGCAGACGGCAGTAGGCAGGGGCAGTAGGCAAGTGTCCGAGTTCTGCCTGCTCCTGCCGCCTGCTCCTGCTTACTGTTTATGCAAGAGCGACTACAAAAACTAATTGCGGCGGCCGGCATTGCATCACGCCGTCACGCCGAGCAGCTAATCACCGCCGGTGAAGTTACAGTCAACGGCAAGGTGGTTACTGAACTCGGAACAAAGGCCGACCCCGAAACCGATCACATCAAGGTTCGCGGCAAGCTCATTAACACTTCGCTTGAGAGGCGCGAAAAAGTTTACGTCCTGCTAAACAAACCGCGCGGTTATCTCTCCAGTGTTACTGATCCCGAAGGGCGTCCCACTGTCCTGGAACTCTTGCCCGCTTCGCTGGGACGGCTCTATCCGGTCGGCCGGCTCGACTTCAACACCGAGGGCCTGTTGTTGTTAACCAATGATGGCGACTTCACTAATTTCATCACCTCCGCGCGGAACAAAATAGAAAAAGTCTATGAGGGAAAAGTAAAAGGCGTCCCTGATGAGCAGGCGATTGAACGACTGCGGCGCGGAGTTACGCTCGAGGACGGGACGCGCACGGCCCCGGCAAAAATCAGGAGACTGGGCGAGACGGAAACCAACACCTGGTTTGAGATTCTGCTTCACGAAGGAAAGAACCAACAGATCCGGCGTATGTTTGATCTCATCGGCCACTCTGTAATCAAGTTGCGGCGTTCGCGGATCGGGTTTTTGCGTGATGATGAATTGAAGCCAAAGAAGTGGCGCAGGCTATCACCGGACGAGGTTAAACTTCTCATGCAGCAGAAGAGACCGCGCACTAAGCCCGGGCCAACGAACAAGTCTCAGGTGGCCAGTCACGGTTCTTCGCGCCGATGAGGTAGAATAATCCTTACCGCATTCTGACGATTTATTGCTTTTAGACAGGTATTTCAGCCTGTCAGCTCTGACAGGCGGGGAAGCGTTTGTTTCGTCGCCCAGGTTCTAAGTTTGCAAGGAACACGAATGGAATTCGAATTAACTGAAGAGCAGAAACAGGTCAAGCTAAGCGTGCGCGAATTTGCCGAAGCAGAGATCGCGCCGCACGTAATGGAATGGGACGAAGCACAACATTTCCCGATTGAACTACAACCAAAACTTGCCGAGCTGGGATTGACCGGTGTGCTTTTTCCCGAAGAGTATGGCGGCGCCGGCATGGGCTATGTTGAGTATGCAACGATCATCGAAGAGCTCTCCCGCGTTGATGGCTCGGTTGGCATTTCGGTCGCAGCCCACAATTCACTTTGCTCGAATCACATCTATCAGTTTGGCACGGAAGCCCAGAAACAAAAGTATCTCGTACCGTTGGCGAGCGGGAAGCATCTGGGGGCCTGGGGCTTGACAGAACCGAGCGCTGGTTCAGACGCCTCGGGAACACGCTCGACAGCAGTCCGGAAAAATGGTGGCTGGGTCGTGAATGGCTCTAAAAACTTTATTACGCACGCGATTCATGCGGACACTTGTGTGGCAGTTGCAGTGACAGATCGCTCAAAGCGAAGTAAGGGGATTACGGCGTTCATCTTTGAAAAGGGAATGGCGGGCTTCTCTCCCTCAAAGAAGGAAAACAAGCTCGGGTTGCGCGCGTCTGAGACAGCCAGCGTTGTGTTTGAAGACTGCTACGTGCCGGACGAGAATCGCCTGGGCGAAGAGGGGCAGGGTTTTGTGAACGCCATGGAGGTTCTCGATGGCGGACGAATATCCATAGCCGCGCTTGCGGTTGGTATAGCCCAGGGTGCTTACGAATCGGCTGTCCGCTATGCAAAAGAACGACAGCAGTTTGGTAAACCGATATCCGAGTTTCAGGCGATTCAATTTAAGTTGGCAAACATGGCAACCCAGATTGATGCGGCGCGCCTGCTGATGTATCGAGCGGCATGGCTGAAGGATGCTGGTAAGAAGGTTACTAAGGAATCGTCGATGGCCAAGCTGTTTGCCTCAGAGATTAGCGTAAACGTTTGCGAGGAAGCCATCCAAGTGCACGGCGGCTATGGTTACACAAAGGACTATCCAGCGGAAAAATACTGGCGCGATTCGAAGCTCTGCACAATTGGAGAAGGAACTTCCGAAATCCAGCGAATCATCATTGCCCGAGAAATCCTGCAGGCTGTTTAGTAAGTGAACTCCTCAAATAACAACACGTCACTGGTCGATCGTATCGCGGCAGGTGACACGCGCGCTGTGGCGCGTGCGATCTCCAAGGTGGAAGATGTTTCTAAAGATGCCGCGCAGTTGATGAAGAACATCTTCCCATTGACAGGCCGCGGGTTGGTGATTGGAATTACGGGGCCGCCCGGCGCTGGCAAGTCGTCTTTGGTGGACAAGCTGGCTTTGTTTTACCGGCAGCAGGGCGAGCGCGTAGGGATTGTTGCTGTTGATCCTTCGAGCCCGTTCTCCGGTGGCGCGATTTTGGGTGACCGGATTCGTATGCAGACGCTGGGCCTCGATAGTGGCGTCTTCATTCGATCGATGGCCACTCGAGGAAACCTCGGAGGACTGGCGCGTACCACGGTGGATGCTGTTTCCATACTCGACGCTGCCGGCTACGAGAAGATCATTATCGAGACTGTGGGTGTCGGCCAGGACGAAGTTGAGGTAGTGAAGGCTGCGGATATCTGCGTGGTCGTGCTGGTCCCGGGAATGGGCGACGACATCCAGACAATCAAGGCCGGCATCATGGAGATTGGAGACATCTTCGTGATTAACAAAGCTGACCGCGAGGGTGTGAATTCCACTGAAAAAGAGTTGGAAGCGCTGCTATCCCTGGCGATGCGCGAAGACTCATGGGAGCCCCCCATCGTCAAGACTGTAGCCACCGAAAGCAAGGGCATTCAGGACCTGGCGGCTGCGATTGAGAGCTATCGTGACTTCCATCTGCGCACAAAATCGGGTGACGCCCGCCGACGGGCAATAGCGCGTTGGCGTATCCTTGAGTTGCTGCGGGAACGCCTCGTGGCGCAAACTCTGGACTCGGATTCTGCATCCGAGAAGCTCGATCGGCTGGCGGGGGAAGTTGCCAGCAGGCAGCGAGACCCTTATTCTGCGGTAGAAGAGTTAATTAATACTCGGTAATTGATGTGTTCTTATGGAAGTTTCTTGGTCTTGGGACTTTGGCCTTTGGTCTTGGAAATAGGCGTTTCGGAGATGCAAAGACCCAAGACCAAAGACCCAAGGCCGTTCATTCATGAAGGTTGATCACATTGGAATCGCTACGCGCCAAATCGACGAAGCCTTGGCGCTTTGGCGAGACGCCCTGGGTTTGCAGGTGGATTTCACGGCAGAAGTAAGAGAGCAGGGAGTTCGCGTGGCTATGCTGCCAGTTGGTGAGACGCATATCGAACTCCTCGAACCGCTGAGCGAGAATTCTCCGGTCGGGAAATTTTTAGAAAGGCGTGGCCCCGGAATTCATCACGTTGCAATAGAAGTCACGGATATTAGAGCGACGCTCGCCCAATTGAAGGAGAAGGGAACTCGGCTGATTGACGAAACCCCGCGAACAGGCGCCGGCGGTTGTCTGGTTGCCTTTGTTCACCCCTCATCGACTAACGGTGTACTGCTCGAATTAGTGCAGCACGATTAGATGTGTTTTTAAGAAAGGAAAATTGTTTTGAGTTCAACAACTAAAGCTTGGATTGCGGCTGCTGTAGCCGTGGTGTTTGCGGCCGCATTGATCGTCTGGCAGGTGAAGGCGAGGCGAGCGGAAAGCCTCAACCTTTCAGCCGAAGACATGGCGCTGATTGCTGAGGACCAGGCGCCACAGTTTCGCGCGCGTCTGGCAACAGACGAAGCGACGCGGAAGAGTTTTGCGGAAGATCTGCACAAACTGCTTGCGGTCGCCGAGGAGGCTCGCGCGAAAGGCATTGGCGCGAAACCAGAAGTGAAGCGGCAACTTGACCTGGTCCGGTCTGTGGTCATAGCAGAAAATTATTTCAAGTCGCTGGGAACCGGCGCCGCTGGCCCAAATATCTCCGAACAAGAGGTCGAAGACTTTTTCAAACAACCCGCTAACGCGGCAAGGTTTGATCAGTTCATTAACGATGCTAAAGCGAAGAACCCTCAGCTTGCCGGCGGCCAGATTCCTGAAGAACAACTGAAGCAGGTTAAGCGGCAACTAGGACAAGTGCTGATCGGCGAACAGCGGGCAATTGCCGCCGGAGTCGATAAGAAGCGCGCGGTCGATTTGCAGGTAAGGCTCGAACAAGCGCGAATCCTGGCCCAGACGTATGCGCAGGAGCAGTTGAAAGACAAAATGACGGCCACTGACGCCGAGATTGATGAGTATCTTAAGCAGCATCCGGAATTGGACACCAAGCCGAATCGCGCCAAAGCGGAGGAGGTCCTGAAGCGAGCACGCGCCGGCGAGGATTTTGCAAAACTGGCTAAGGAATTCTCGACCGATTCTGGGAACAAGGATAAGGGCGGCGATTTGGGATGGTTTGGCCACGGTGCGATGGTACCGGAGTTTGAGCAGGCCGCGTTTGCACTGAAGCCGGGGCAGATTAGCGATCTCGTTGAGACGAAGTTTGGCTACCACATCATCAAACTCGACGAGCGTAAGACGGAAAAGAAGGACGGAAAAGACGTGGAGCAACTACACGCCCGTCACATCCTGATCGGAGAGAGCGGGGGGCAGGGTGATAATCCGTTTGCTCCGCCACAAAATGGACGCGATAAGGCGCGAGCCGCTGTGGAGCAGGAGAAGCAGAAGAAAGTGCTCGACGAAATCGTCAAGCGCTCGCATGTTACCGTTGCCGAGAATTTCCAGGTGAAAATGCCTGAGCAGCAGCCACAGCAAGGCCTTCCGCCCGAATTCGCTCCTGGCCCGCAGCAGGGCGCGCAGCCGGTGGAGCCTGCGGGGAATCCGCATCAGCCAAAGGCGGAAGAGGCTCCGAAGAAGACTGAAACCAAACCGCTCAAGAAGTAACGCGGGCTGCGCTCAGCTAGACCCAATGCAGTTTGCTGACTACCGCGTGGAGATTGTTCCCGATACGGAGTTTCGCCTCGATGGCGGGGCGATGTTTGGGGTTGTCCCGCGTAACCTATGGTCAAAGGTTTGTCCTCCTGACGAGCAGAACCGCATACGAATGAACATGAACTGCGTGTTCATTGAAACGAGTGACGAACGCATATTGATCGAAACTGGAATTGGTGAGAAGTGGTCTGCGAAACAGACTGAGATGTTTGGCATTACGCGCGAGCGAGGTCTGGCCCAATCGTTGCGGGCGGTTGCCGGTGTGGGGCCGGATAGCATAACTATCGTTATCAATACTCATCTCCACTTCGATCACGCAGGCGGAAATACAGAGCTGAATGGCGATGGCCAGGCGGTTCCCGCATTTCCAAATGCGCGTTACTTCATTTCCAAAGGCGAGGTTGAACATGCTGAGGCGCCCAGCGAGCGAGACCGCGCGAGTTATCTGCCTGACAACTGGCGGCCGCTGCTTGATAGTGGTCAACTGGAATTGAAGGAAGCGGACTACGAAGTGGTGCCGGGCCTGCGTATGGAAACATATGCGGGTCACAATCGATCGATGCAGTGTTGGCGACTCAACAGAGGAGGGCAGACGCTCTTCGGCTTTGCGGATCTCGTGCCGATGCGCGCCCATGTGCCGTTTGCCTGGATTATGGGCTACGATCTTTATCCGGCGGAGACGCTCGTAGCAAAGAAGAAGCTTCTGCCGCAAGCCGCGCGAGAGGGCTGGGCTTGCTTGTTTTATCACGACCCGGACGAGCCTTTGTGTCGCCTCATCGAGGACGAGGGAAAGCTCAAAGCGGTTCCAATTCACCCGAGTGAGATAGATCAGTTATGAAAAGAGCATGCGCGACTGTTGGCTGCGTGATCTTGCTGTTCCTTCTGACGGGGCCTGGGTTTGGTTCGCCCGGTCAATCGGACGAGAAGG
>JBGPYG010000144.1:0-8382 GCA_041493085.1 Pyrinomonadaceae bacterium
ACTGGAGCGTTATGAGTTGGACGTTTTTGCCGAAGAGGACGCGATAGCCGCGCAGGCCGCCGTCATCACTGCTGAGGCGCATGCCGCGGCACAAGGACATTCGGCTGCGACTGCGAGTGGGAACCCGACTGGAGAATCATCATCATCGCGTGGTTTAGTTTCCACTGGCGATGCGTTGGAAGCAGCCGCGCGTCGTGCCGGGCGCCGAAAAGCAGTCGCGCAAGCTTCGCTGTTTGATCTTGCGAATCAGAAAGTGGTTGAAGAAATGCGCAACGTAGATCTTGAGAAGTTGTCACCGGAAGAGGCAAAGGACCTGCTGCGCAGACTACGTGAACGCATGATGTGAAACCCGGAGAACTTTAGCCGCGGATTTACGCAGATAAACGCGGATTCGGACAAAGCTCCTCAACAAGCCAACCAAAAAAGCATTAGGTTTCAACTATATTGGTTTTTAAGTTCTGATTCGCGTTTATCCGCGCAAATCCGCGGCTAATTCTTCGGCGGGTTTGGCGGAGCGTCGCTCACCGTGAACCAATCACCCTTACCATCGTCCGTGCGCAGCATGCGCATAATCTCATCAAAGTTAAACGGCCTGGCGCCACGACGGCCAAACACCGAAATCTGATTCCCGCTCTCGTCGACCGCACGGTCGCGATCGAGTGGCTTTGAAATCGCTAACGCCTCGCCTTTGGTCTTGAACGTCGCAATCAATACGGGCCTTGGTCGCGGACTGAACCCCGCATATTCCGGCATCGTCTCCGGCGAGGTCAGTTGCAGTATTCGTAAACCGTTCCGGCCATCGGCAACGTACCCAAACAGACTCGCGTTGGTCATCGCGACCTTCACTTGATGCGCATCGTTGAGCTTGCCAGCGGCATTATAGACTTGATCAAGCCGCGGTTTTTCCGGTTGCTCCACGTCGATGATCGCGATTCCCTCTTTGCCGTTTGCGACGTAGGCGTAGGTTCGAGCGACGTAGACGTCGTGTGCATCACGGAGCGGAACGGTGGCGGCGTTAATCACACGAACCCGGTCAGGTGACATAACATCCAACACCTTCAGCCCTTCATCATCCACGATGAAAGCGTAGCGAAACTGAACGGCGATGGCGCGCGGGCTACGAAGTTCGGGCGCACCAATCTGCTGGGCTATTCGCGGATTCAGGGGATCGTCGATGTCAACGACAACCAGACCGTGCCCCGTGGTGATATAAGCGTAGTGCCCCGCGATGGTGAGGTTGTTCGCATCATTAAGCGCGCCGCCGGGATTGAAAGCGCCGTTCGAATACTTCGCCGGATCCAGCGCTCGCTGCAAATAATTGTTCAGCGGATCGCCGTCGAGAAGCGTAGCCGCGTTAACAAGAATTAATCCTTCATACTTATCGACAACGTAAAGGTATGCATACAGCGGATGGATAGCTTGCTCTTCATTCAACAATTGCTTTCGTGCCTCGCCCGTCAGTTTGGCGGCGCTCGCGGGATCGATCATCGTGCCATCACTCTTCAGTCGCCAGCGAGCAGGATCGACACCCAGTGTCGTAGGCGCAGTAACTGCCGTTGCATATTTTGTCTTGACCCAAAATTTCTGGCCAAAGCGCGAGACCGGCGCGGTCGTTATCCGTTCAGAAAATCCTTTCTGATCGATCTGCGCGACGTCGTAAACGCGCAAGCCGCCTTCACCCGCTGCCACGTAGGCATACTCGCCGCGCAACTGCACCTGCAACACGCGCGGATTGCCCACGTGTTCGTACGCCGTCTTCAGCTCACTGCCGCCCTTAATAAACTTTTCGTAGTTGTCGGGATAGGCAATCTTATGAAGCGAACTGCCAAAGACAGCTTGCGGTTCGCTTCGCTCGGTCGCAACGACCACTTCCAGCGCGTCGTCCGCGGCCACGTACACGTAGCGACCCATGAAGTTGACGAAGTTCGTGCCCTGCAAAAGTAGTTGTGCCAGCCAGGCGTTGTTATCGTTTTTTGTTGAAACGTGGCAGTCAGTGCAGGATTTTGTTTCGGTTGCGCGGACGGTATGTGGTACGTGCGTGTTGAAAGCCTGGCCGGCAAACCCTTCCGCCGAGATCGTCTGTTGTTGCGAATAGATCCACTCGCGGCTCTGATTCTGCGAGCTGACCAGTACAGCCGATGAAGAACGAACAGGAGCAACGCGATTGCCGGTGACGGTGCCATCGCGGCCCAGCATAAAAATGTCGTCGCGCAGGACCTGGAAGTTGTATTGAGTGAAGTTGCGTGAATCGCCTCCCTCGTTATGCCGGTTAGGCATCTTTCGATTCGCCTGCATCGACAAGTGACAACCAAAACAGCTCGTCACCCAGGACGAATGGCAGGCCACACAAGTCATCTCACTGTCGCGGTGCGCCAGCTCGTTGTCGTTTGCGGGCACGTCGCCCCAGCTCGCATTGTCTTTGCGAATAGTTTTCGAGTAGCGCGACTTCTCGCTGTAGTCGCGAGTGCCTGGCGAGATCGTGTCGACGGTTTGAATCAAGCGCCACCAGCGCCCGGGCACGACCATAGAGTTTTGAATGATGTCGCCGGTCTTTAGCTCGACGTCTTTCCCGCTTTCGTCCTTCTTCTTCCGGTCGCGCGTAATTTTTTGGAAGAGCGGAATCTTCGCCCCGGTTTCATCCCGCACGCGAAATCGCGTCAGCTCCTGACCGGCCAGGGGCTGGTTCTGTGACTTGCGACGCTCGGCCGTTTGTCCTGTGGCAGCTGCCGCGGCAGGACCCGAAGTAAACAAGTTCGCGCGACTACGGATCGAGCCGTGACAATCCTCGCAACTGATCTCGATCGCGGCGCGCGGCTCGTTATAGAGATTGCCGTCGCCATGCGCGTCCTGGCGGAAGTGGCAGTCAACGCAATGCATGCCTTTCTCGAGATGTATATCGTTTAGATGAACAGCCTTCTTAAACTTGTCAGGATCATCAGACGCGACGAGGTTGCCCTGCGCGTCCAACAGGTTTCCTTTCCGGTCGCGCTTGAAGACTTTGCGAAACAGCCAGCCGTGACTATGAAAGTCGCCAAACTGCGTGTTCTGCAATCCGGCGTTGAATTCACGTGTTCCCGTTTGGGCCAGGAACTCCAACTCCGACCAGAGACCACGCACGCTGGCTCCTTCAGGGTTACGATTCAACTTCTCCTGCTCTTCATCTTGTGAGGGATTGTGTTGCTGCTTCGGATACATCTTGTCCCCGTCGCTCTCATTGTCCCACCAGGTCATACCAAGGTAGGTGGCCACCATGTTCGTGCCGGGGTGCATGTGACAGACCATGCACTGTGACGTGGGAATCTGGCTGGTGAACTGATGCTTGATGGGATGTCCCGATTCGCTCTTCGGAATGTTGGCATCCGCAGTTTCCGAGCGTCCCAGATTTCCCGAAGCCGCGTAGAAGGCAGAATGAGAAGGATCGCGATCATTGGCGTAAATGACGTGGCACGCGGAACACCCTGACGAGCGATAGTCGCCGGGATGATCGTTCGTGCCAAGAAAATTCAGTGTTGGGTCAAGCAGACGCGTTTTCTGTAACCCCAAGTAAACGGGATCGGTGCGCTGTGCACTACCAAAACCACGCGCGCTTAGTCCCTTGTCTGGCTTTCCCGGATCTTCGTCCTTGTCCGGCAACCCAACTTCTAAACGCCGTTTCCCGCCGCGCTCGAAAACGCGCAACACATTACCTGGTTGCGAGATTTCCCAGCGCGGGATCGGATCAATCAATTCGAGCAGACCTTTGCTGCGCCGATCTTCGAGTGTGGGCTTCGGTGTTTGGATCAAACTCTGCGGCGCACCGTTTTCGCTGTAGCTTTCGCCAAAGCGCGCGTCCTTCAAAGGAATGCCGCCGTTGTTATAGAGCGCGGCGCCCCACAGCATTGCGCCGTGGGTCATCATGCTGCGCGCGACGTTTTTCGATTCGATATCGTGACAGGCACTACCGCCGCACGTCTTCGCCGCGACGCGCAGATCGCCCGGATTGATGAAGCGGACAAACTCCCAACTCTCGCGGGCCAGCAGCGTGTTGGTGCGTTCAGGGTTCGCGCCGGTGTACTTGCCATCGCGTTGCCAGAGTGAAGGAAACTTTGCGCGGACGTGGGCCACGTCCTTGACCTGCTGGATCGACTTTGGATCATCGCTCGTCTTGCGCGGCACGGGGTTGCCGCCATGGCATCCCGTGCACGTAAGGCCAACCGCATCCTTGCCGTCCTTCAAGTTATCGAGTGTTTCGGTCGTGCCATATTTGTGCATCGGTTCGATCTGACCGTGGCAGCTGACGCAGCCTTCGAGCCTGGCAGTTTGTGTCGCTTGCTCCCGCACTGCGCTTCGGAAAGACGGATTAGGAATGCCGGCTTTCGCTCGAGTTCGGATTACTTCGTTAAGGCGTGCATTTTCTTTTTTAGTGGACACCGCGGCGGAGCCCAGCACCACGCTGAACGTCGCAACAATCAGTGTCAGAATAGTATTCGCTCTACTCATTACTTCATTGAAATCAAAGAGGCGTTCACCACAGAGACACAGAGAACACGGAGGATGCACAGAGACTAGTTTTCATATCCCATGATTTTTCTGTGAATCCCATCCTTGAGTACTACAACGTTAAAATTAATCAAGAGTCCCACTCTCCACCCACCGATCCGAAGATAAGTAAGAAGTTGTGCATCGTGAATTGGCGCGAGAGCTTCAACCGCTTTCACTTCGACCGCTACAATGCCTCCGACGAGAATATCGACTCGATACCCGCATTCCAATCGGATTCCTTTGTACTCCAATGGAAGCGGCCGCTCGCGCTCAAAAGATACTCCTCTCAAGATTAACTCCCGACACAAACATTCCTTGTACGCGGATTCGAGCAATCCCGGCCCAAGTCTTTCTGTGAACTTCTATCGACGCTCCGATTATTTCGTGCGTCAAGTGATTGATGGGAGGATTCATTGGTTAGACCCAGGCTGGTTTTCTCTGTGCAACCTCTGTGCTCTCTGTGTCTCTGTGGTGAGCCTAAAGTCCGCCGGGCTCCAGTCACAAGAAGCACACACTGAGGCTTCGCTAAGCAGGATGCCTGAAATCTTGTATCCTTCATCAAAACACCAGCTTCAACTGCGCAAACAACGAATACAGCGGTTTGCGCGGGCTGATGACATCGGGTTCGCAGAAATCGCCGACGCCCGGCGGACAATTGCGCGAGCGGTCGGTGAAAATGTCCCGAAAGCCACGACCAGTCTGTAGTGTCGAGGCGCCAAAGGTGACCGTCACATTGTTTATTAAGAACGGCCGGTACGCGACACCGAGACTGTAGTCGAATCCGATGTCGTGCCGGATGCGGTTTTGAAATAGCACATATTCCAAAGGTTCAGTTCGATGAAACCGCAGATAGTTGACATTGAAAACCGTCTTAATGCGCTGGGTCAGCTCGACATCAACGCCGGCGTTGTAGATGAAGATGCCGGGATTCACAAAATTTGCCTGGCCTTGCGTTTTGCTGCTGCGCAAACTCGGCAAAATACTATTAGGCTGCACCAGACCCACACCCGTCTGTGTTAACCGAATGCCGTTGCGATTCCAATAGGAGAACTGTCCGCCCACGAAGTTTGGATCGTCGAAGATCGCGTCAAAGCCCGTTGCCTTGTCGTCCGTCGGATTCGTATCGCCTTGCGCCCAGAAGAATGAACCCTTGAAGCGCAGGTAGTCATGATCGACCGACGCCTCAACCGCCGCCATGTTTGACCTGACCTTCACGCTGCGACCGGCGATCGGATTTCGATCGTCGCGGCCAAACGCGTAGTAATAAGCATGGGTCAGATTAAGTTTCCCCAGATGCCCGTCGCCAGTCAGCCCCAGGTAACCCACCTTGATGGCGTGCGGACGCACGTCGCCAATCAACGCCGGACGAACCAGAAATCCGTTGCGGTCATACTTCACGCTGCGCCGGTCGTCGTTGTAATGCACGCTACCCTGAATTGTGTAGCCTTTGCGGATGAAGTCCTGACGGAAGACATTAGCGACGTAGACGTTTTGATGGCGCGTGTCGAAGCGATTCAGGCCGCTGTTTGTGTCCTTCTCCAGCATCGAGAAGTAAGCCGCGTTATATTGAACCCGATTGTTGTCCGCGGAACCGAAGAAGCGCAGGCCGAGATTGTTGTCGGAGAAAATGAAGCCACGGAAATCGGAGACGAAGGGTTGAATCCCGGCGCGGACGGAAATGAAATCGTAGTTTGAGCTAAGGTCCGCAAGCTTCACCTCGCCAAACGCTTCTTCCAGCGAAACCTGGGTATCCGTGCGGTTGGTGCCCCGCCTCACATCGATGTTCACGACGCCATTTTCTCGGGCATTAAGATAATTGGGGACGCTGAAGGTGGGCGAGATCTTAATCGCCCAATCGCGCGGCTTGAAGGTAGTGTCGCCGTGGAAGAGTTCAAAGCTGAGCTGGATGGTTTCGCTGGCTGCAAACTCTTCCGGCTGCCCAAAAAACTCGGCGCTGCGCGGATCATCAGCGCTCACCCCGGAAGGTGTTGGCGCCCGTCTCTGTTCGACTCCAGTAGTACTGACTGCCGACAAGACCATGAAAAGCTTGTTGCCCTTGATTGGGTAGTCGCCCTTTAGCACGCTCTGGTTGTAAGGGTCCCACCAATGCCCGCGCTTGAAGGGGATATCGCGACCGCGCGCGGCCCGATCGCCATAACGATCATATTCCGGAAAACCTATGCGCCAGCGATCGCGAGCTTCACGGCGTTGCAAATCTGTCTGCGGCTCTGACGGGACCGTTTCCTCTCCAGCGTGGCCGAGCGGTTTATCACCGAGTTGTCCTGGTATCGCTTTGATTTCAACCTGGTCGAGGGGAATGTCTACTACCGTATCCTTGTCTGCTTCGACGATGACGTTCTCGAGCGCTTCTCCTTTTGCGAGGGCAAACTCACCATAGCTTTTGTCTTTATCAAACTTGGCGACGTGCGGCGCACTCACCCTGAGACGATAGGCGCCGGCACTTAACCGGATTGAATACCTTCCGTCGACGCTAGTGCGCGTGCGCTTCCATTTGCCGGTAACCTGATTTGTAGCGACGACCACCACGCCAGCCACCGGGGCTCCGGAAGCCACGCGCACGGTGCCCGTGATATTCCCCCAGCCCTGGCCCAGCACTGAAAAGCCAAGCGCGTGTATCAGCAACACGGCACAGGCGATCAGAATTAGAGTCTTTAGCATGACGGCGAATCGCGGAGAACGCGCGTTTGCCTTGTAACATACGAGTGACAGCGAGGCAATGGAAATCGCGGCGGGCTTACTGGTGCACTTTCGTTGAGTTGATGCCATTAATGCTGGCGTTGGCGAGTCGTTACAGAACCGGAAGCGGTAGCGACCCCGATCCGAACACTCAACTATCAGAACCGGGAGCGGTTCTATGAAAGGGCTGTCAAGAAAAAAGTTTCTCCCAAGCCGCCAATGAAGCTCTAGGCAGCTAGCCACTCAATACACCCGAAGCCGCTCAACGCTCATCACCACGCCTCTTATAGACCGTCTTTTTTTTACCTTTGTTTGAGCCCGATTCGAATAGTCGTTGACGTGGTCAGTTCTTAGGACTGCCAACCATGGTTCTATTTGCGACTTCAGCCGCGGCGGCTGGGCCTATGACTATTTCTGGTTATGCGTGGGGGCATATAGTAGCGACTGGTCCTCAGCTGATTTGTCTGCGGCCGGGACATCCGCTCCCTTGATACTCACCCACGACCCCTGCAATCTGGCACAAAAGCATTAACGGTACAGCAAGCAGCGCGCGTCAGACATCAACACTCACTTCGTGAGTCTCTGTAGTTGCTTCCTTAAGCCGCCTGCTGTTTCATCCTTTCTGGATTGAACTGCTCGCCTCGTTTCCAAATGGCTAAGGCGGTGGCCGCCAACTGCCGAGCGATAGTCAAGCGCGCCAAACTGGGATCCATCCCTTGCTTGACCCGCGCGTCGTAGGCCGCTTTGAAGGGCCCACTGTGGCAAGCGCTGCTGGCGGCACTCTTGAATACTCGCTTCAGCACGTGGTTATGGTTGCGATTCAAACCACGCGTCGCTAGCGGCCGGGTGCGGCGCCGCAAGACGCCAGCGACCACCACATGGTCGGCAGTCGTCCGCGTCACCACTGCCAATCCCACATAGGTCCAGAACTGCCGCTTGCTGCGGAACCGGTAGGGCGTCCCCACTACCGCGATTACCTGCGCCACGCTCACGGCCCCGAACTGCGGCACACTCAGCAGCCAGGGATAGGCTGCTTGCCGCCGGGCCTCTTTGACCATCACCAGCTTGGCCTCATGCCGCAACGGCTTGAGCGCCGCCAATTGGTTATATAAGAAGCCGGCCCGCTGTTTCGCTCCTCGCTCACTCAACTTCTCGAGCCACTGC
>JBGPYG010000435.1:0-2281 GCA_041493085.1 Pyrinomonadaceae bacterium
CGTTCCCCAGGCAAAAGGCGAAAAACTTGCTACCTATGGACTGACTGAACCGGGCGCCGGCTCGGACGTTGTCGGCTCGCGCTCCACCGCCCGCCGCGATGGCGACGAGTATGTGCTCAGTGGCGAGAAGATGTGGATTAGTCTGGCGGACGTAGCCGACAACTTCCTCTTCTTCTGTTGGACCGATGAAGAGAAACGCCGCCAGCGCGATCACTCCGGTATGTCATGCTTTATCGTCGAGCGCACGATGAAGGGTTTCACTTCGGGAACGATTCACGGGAAGCTCGGCATCCGCGCCGGCAACACCGGCTACTTCTCGCTCCAGGACGTGCGCGTGCCGAAAGAGAATCTGGTTGGCGAAGAGGGCGAAGGTTTCAAGATCGCAATGTTTGCGCTCGAGCAGGGACGTTACACCGTTGCTGCTGGAGCGACTGGCGTAATTCGCGCGTCGCGTGACGCGTCAGTCCAGTACGCCCTTGAGCGCGAAACCTTTGGGACGAAAATCGCGAATCACCAACTGGTGAAACAAAAAATCGCCAACATGGAAGCTGACTACCAGATGGCCCGCTTGCTCTGTTTGCGGGCCGGATATTTGAAGAACACCGGCCAGGCCAATGGTCGGGCGACGAGTTTAGCGAAGTGGCAAGCTACCGTGCGCAGCGAGAAGGCGGCGTCAATGGCGATTGAGGTCCATGGTGCAAATGGTTATTCAAACGACTATCCCGTTGAGCGTTATCTGCGTAATTGCAAAGCCGCAATCATCTATGAGGGCACGCGCGACATTCATACGCTCATGCAAGCCGACTGGGCGCTGGGGTTGAAGAAAGAGAAGCCCGCGCGCAAAACACTGCCGGCATGGAAGCCTGCCGAATCGTCAGGGACCGCTTCCGCGTAGCTAAGCAAGAAGAAACAACCACAAAGACACGAAGGCACAAAAGCAAAGGAGGAAAAGGGGAAGGGGTAAAAGGGGAACCAGCGCAGAGAGAAACGGGAGAACGCGAAATAAGAAACTCCCTTTCACCTTTCCGTTCTTCCCCTTACCCTTTGCTTTTGGGTCTTTGTGTCTTCGTGGCTTTGTGGTTCTCTCTTATTATTTTCTTGCTTCGAAGATGCGATTGAAGGGCGTCTCGGTGGCGCGGCGAAACTCTTTGAACCCGCCAGCCAATACCACTTCGCGAATCGCCGATTCGGGCGCCAAGGCTCCGAGCGCCGGGCCGCCAAGGGCGAGCGAGTTTGCGGTGCAGCAAAGCGTCGAAGCGCCCGCAAATGTTCGGCCAATCGGATTGAAGTTGTCCTCAACCGTGTTGCCGGCCATTGGTTCCACAATCAATGCACTGCCACCGTCGGCAAGTACTTCAGCGGCGCGCTTGCAGGCTCCGATTGGATCACCCATGTCATGCAGACAGTCGAAGAAGCAAACCAAATCATACTTGTGATCAGAAACGTCCTGGGCCAGGGAAACTTCAAAGCTAACGCGATCAGAAACACCCGCTGCTTTGGCAGCTTCCTGAGCGTGTTGGATCGATGCCTCATGATTATCAAAACCCCGGAAGCGCGAGTTGGGATAAGCGCGAGCCATGATAATCGTCGAGGCGCCGTGGCCGCAGCCGATATCTGCTACTTTCCCGCCTGCTTTAAGTTTCTCTTCAATGCCTGTCAGAGCGGGAATCCACGAGGCTACCAGGTGGGCTGAATAACCGGGACGGAAAAATTTTGCGGTGCCGATGAACAGATCGGGATCGTGTTCGCCCCACAGCATACCGCCGCCATCGCGGAAATAGGTTTCAATGCGCGACACTGCACTAGTCATGGCCTTGATTACATAGAAGCCGCCGCCAACATAGAAAGGACTGTCTTCTTCGGTCAGCGCCACAGCTTGTTCCGGCGTGAGACTATAGCGTTTGGTTTCCGGATCATATTGTGCGTAGCCGCCGGCCGCTTGATTGATTAGCCATTCGCGAACGTATCGCTCGTTGGTGTTCGTGAGTTCAGCCAACTCGGCCGGTGAAACACTTCCGGCATTAGCCATGGCTTGGTAGAGTCCGAGCTTTTGACCGATGTAGACCAACGCGGAACTCAATGACGCGCCAAAATCTCCTACTACCTTACCCAAAAACGCGTTCATCCTGTCTTCATTGATTCGTGCAGGCTGCGTGACGGCAGACATAACGGCCTCCTTCCGACTAAAAAGTCTGTTGGGAATTAGGGAATTATGCCGACGTTCTACGCCAGGTGCGACGGCAAGTCAACTACAAACGGGGTTATCATCTGCAGGTTCTTA
>JBGPYG010000054.1:0-13657 GCA_041493085.1 Pyrinomonadaceae bacterium
AGTTTAGCAGCGCCTGCATGCGGTGTAGCCCGCTGGCTGCTTCGCTGAACCCCGGCTGCTGTTCCAGCGCCTTGCCATAATGCCTGGCTGCTTCGAGATACTTTTTGCGCGTCTCGTAAATACGGCCGAGGTTGAAATGTGGAAAGGCGTAAGACTCATAGCGCGGCGCATAGAGGGCGCGTTTAAACCAGCGCACGCTGCTGTAAGCATCGCCTTTGGCTAAGAGATAACTACCGATATCGTTGTAAGGATTCCCCAGCGTCTCATCGACGCGAATTGCTTCCAGGCATTCTTCAATCGCTTCGTCATAGCGGTCTTGAAAACTATAAACCCACCCGAGAAACGTGTGGGCTTCGGCGGTCGGATAGGTCTCGATCGAGCGCTGGTAAAGCTCGATCGCTTCTTCATAGTTCTCCGCGAGCTGGGCCTGATAGGCCTCCTGAAAAAGCTGCTTCGCTTCATACTTTGCAGCCGGCGAAGCGTCGTCCTCGAAAACGTTGTCGTTCATCGTGTATTCAATTGCAATCGGTCTTAGGTTTTTGATCCTTGTCCAGACGTTTGATGCGACCGTCCACTTTTGGGGCAATCACTTTCAGTGCGATTATCGCCGCTCGCAAGACGTCGGAGTCAAACTTCGCCTGTTCTCGTGGAATAAGCAAGCGCGTCCCTTTAAACATCGCGTACCCGTCTCCGCCGTCGATGGCCACGTAGTCGCTGGCCGCGAGCGTGTAGTTTTTCTTCTCGTCCAAAGGCTTGCCGTTAACTGTCAGACTTACTATCCGCGAGCCTGGCGGGTGCGTCGCATCAAAAGTGAACCTTATACCGGACACTTGCGGAAAGCGGCCGGGTTCCGCGTCCTCCGCGCTGCGAGCCACGCCGTGCTCCAGCACCTGGCGCAGCGTTGCCCCGCTCAGTTCCACTTTTACTACTTTGTTTTTGAATGGCAGCGTCGACAACACGTCTCTCTTCGTTAACGGTCCCGCGGCGATTATCTCATCCGCGCGAATCGAGCCGCCGTTCATCAAGCCGACGTCGGCGCCCGTCGCTGTTCTAAACGAATCCGCAATGAAATCCCCGATATTTGTTTCCTGCGTTCGATTAACCGCACTTCTGGCATCGAGGTCCACGGCAGTGCGGCCTACAAGCAGGGAAAGCTCCTGCAGCAGCGCTCCATATTTACGATTGATGGCGGCGAATTGCGGATCATCCTTCGTCTTGTCGGTTACCGGAATCACTTTCCAGTCGATGCTTTCAACCGCGCCGGTATTTTTCGAGATGTTGAGGTCTATCTGTCCCAGCTCGCGAGCATCCGCAGTCATCTTGAAAATAGGAGCGCCTCCCGAAGATGACTCCAGCAGCGTGTGCTCATGGCCACCGATGATAACGTCCACATCGGCGCAGCGAGCAACTTCCTTATCTTCGCTCATCGAGAGGTGCGTCAATGCGACCACTGTCTTCGCTCCCTGAGCGTGAATCTCCGAGACGATCTTCTTCGCCGTTTCACAGGGATTGAGAAACTCAACATCCGGGCCGGGCCGCGAGGTGACCTTCGTCTCCTCCAATGTCAGCCCGAATATCCCAACCTTCACACCGTCAAACTCACGAATCACGTAAGCGGGGGCGTCACCGAACGGCTTGCCCGTTTTTTTATCAATCACGTTGGCAACGATCCACTTGAATTTGGATTCCTTCATTCGCTGGCGTAGCACGTCGGGACCAAAGTCGAACTCATGATTGCCAAAAGTCGAGTAGTCCAGACCGGCAGCGTTCCAGGCGTCGATCATTTGCGCGCCCTTGTAGGTGATGGATTCAACTGATGGCGAAATCGTATCTCCCGAAAGCAGGAAAAGTGTATTTGGCGACTGCTTCTCAATTTCCTTTCTCAACGTAGAGACTCGCGCCAGTCCTCCGCGAGTTCCCAGATCGACCGGAGCAAATTGATAGACATCGTTCACTTGCAGTAGCGTCACCTTTACGGTGCAGTCAGGCGGTTGCTGCGCAGACAGAGGGATAATGACCGCAAAGACAAAGAGTAGGATCAAAGTCACTCTCTTGCGCGCCGATATATACAAGCCCATCTGGTTGCTTTCCATTTCCGCGTCATCAGCCAAGAACCCAGGACGCTGGTTATGTTGCTTTCGAATGCTGAATTATACTCGGCTTGTTGAGGCGAAGCGAAAGCTCGCTAATCAGAACCGGGAGCGGACCGGGGTCCCCGCGCGGGCAGCCCGCGTGGGGTGGTGGTAGCGACCGGATGCTTGAGTCAACCTGCAAAACGGAAATCAAGGTTTCCTGATTTTAAGAGGGTGAGCACCAGAGCAGATTTGAGCGCCAGTACCCGGTCGCTACCGCTCCCGGTTCTGATTTTCGAGTTTGCATAGGCTTTGTAAACGACGATCCGAGTCTGGCTATTCCAATGTTGACAGAAGAAACGGTTTTTCTAACGGGCTTTCCTGGCTTCATTGCTAGTCGGCTGTTGCGCCGCTTGGCGAGGGAAGGCTGGAGCTTCTTACTTCTCGTACAACCATCCTTCACCGAGCGTGCGCGGCAGGAACTAAAAAGCATCGCTGAGCAGACGGGTAAATCCGTCTCCGATTTCACACTGCTGCCCGGTGACATAACAGAACCCAATCTCGGAATGTCCCCAATGGATTTGGCCACCGCTCGTTCCCAGTCCACTGTCCTGTTTCACTTAGCGGCAATCTATGACCTGGCCGTAGCTCGTGACCTGGCGCTTCGTGTGAATCTCGAGGGCACCCGCAACGTCAATGAGTTTGCCCGTTGGCTGCCTCGTTTGCGCCACTATCATTACGTCTCGACTTGCTACGTTGCTGGAAAACGCACCGGCCGGATTTTGGAGAATGAGCTGCGACACGAAGCCGGTTTTCGCAACTACTACGAAGAAACTAAATACCTGGCGGAGTTGGAAGTTGAGGCGCTGAAATCAGAATTGCCTGTCACGATTCATCGTCCTTCGGTTGTGTGCGGCGATTCGCGCTCAGGCGAGACTGCCAAATATGACGGCATCTATTATTTGATCCACTACCTTCTGAAATGGCCTTCAGTGCTTTCGGCCTTTAACATCGGCAACAGCGACGTCGCGCTGAATCTTGTGCCGGTGGACTTCGCAGTGGAAGCGATGGCGACACTCGCCCAAGATCCACTGTCTGTTGGCAAGACGCTTCAGCTTGCCGATCCCAGGCCCTTAACAACTCGCGAACTCTTCAACACAATCGCACGCTGCATTAAGGGCAGGGAATCGCGCTTCACACTGCCTGCCTCACTGGTGGAGTTCTCTCTCATGCTTCCGCTTGCGCCCAGGATTACCGGCTTGCCCCATTCCGGAGTCCCTTATTTCTTCCTCAGGCAGAGCTACGATACGGCGCAGGCCGAACACTTGCTCAAACCTCATGGCGTCTTTTGTCCGCCATTTGAGAGCTACGCTGGGACGATAGTGGACTACGCAGCTCGCCATCCAAGGCTATAAACGGCTCAGCCTCCGCAATAACCAACTCTCTGGGCCACCTCTGCGTACTCTGTGTCGCTGTGGTGAGTCTTCCTAAGCTTTCTCCACCAAAGAGACACAGAAAACAGGGAGGCTACACAGAGAAAACGGAAATCAAGGCCTACCTAAGAACCTGACTTGACAGCCTCACAATTTAGAATTAGTCTAAATCCACTCTGATGGCACCAGAAACGGCAAACAAGAAGACTGAAGAAAAACTAACGCGTCAGCGGGACGCTGTTCTTAAGGTTATTCGTTCAAGGGAAGACCATCCAACCGCGAACGAGATTTTCCAGGCGGCCCGTCTGCAATTGCCGACAATTAGTTATGCGACCGTTTACAACTCGCTCCGCTTCTTGAAAGAAGCCGGGTTGGTACACGAGATTAAATTTGGCGACGGCGCCAGTCGTTACGATAGAGAAACTGACCGGCATGACCATGCCATCTGCAACGATTGTGGCAAGCTGGTCGATTTCGACCTGCCACAGGCAGCCGAGCTTTTGCAGGCAGCGGCGCGAAAGTCGAAGTTTCAACCTGCGTCGGTTCATTTGACTCTCAGAGGTGTGTGTCCGGACTGCCGCAAGGCATAACCATCGGGAAGAAAACTTTTGAACTCAAACAAATCATTAACTGAAATTGGAGGATTCATGACAGCAGCGACAGCAACAGCAACCCAGAAGGCAATGGTGGGCCAGCCAGCGCCGGATTTCAATATGGCCTCAACCAAGAACATTGAGAAGCTAAACGAAAACGTAAAGCTTGAAGATTACAAAGGCAGATGGGTTGTCCTCTTGTTCTACCCACTGGACTTCACCTTTGTTTGTCCCACGGAGCTGACTGCGTTCAGCGATCGTTACGAAGAGTTCCAGGGTATTGGGGCTGACATCATCGGCGTCTCCACCGACTCTGTTTTTTCGCATCGCGCCTGGATCAAGACGCCGCGCGACAAAGGTGGTGTAGAAGGATTGGTATATCCGCTTGCCGCTGATGCGACGAAGAATGTCTCTCGCGACTATGGCGTGCTGATTGAAGACCGGGGTATTGCACTTCGTGGACTCTTCATCATCGACCCGGAAGGAACTCTGCGTTACAAGGTCGTTCATGATCTGAACATCGGACGCTCGGCCGAGGAAACGCTGCGAGTTATCCAGGCGTTGCAAACCGGCGGACTTTGCCAGGCGGAATGGAAGCCTGGTCAGAAGACACTTAACGCTTAGGAAAGTGATGAGTGATGAGTGATGAGTCGAACCTGCATGTTCTGGCTGGTCACACGTCACTCACAACTCGTTACCGGTGAAGCCATGGGAATGAGAATTGGAACAGAGATCCCGTCTCTTGATGGCGCCACGGAATGGTTTGGGGGCACGCAGGTGCATGCGGAAGCGGAAGCTGTGGGGCATCCGACGCTTATTCACTTTTGGTCGATAAGTTGTGGGATTTGCAAGGAAAACATGCCGCGCATTTCCGAGTGGCGCGACGGCTTGAGAGAGCGTGGCCTGCGCGTGGTTGCGGTGCACATGCCGCGCTACGAGTCAGATACAGATGTCGAGGGAGTGCGTGAGGCGATTGCGACAAACACAATCACCGAGCCCTGCGCCATCGATAATGAACATAAACTGAAGGAAGCTTTTCAGAACGATCAGGGTTACGTGCCGGCGTATTATCTTTTCGATGGCCAGGGGAAGCTGCGCAGTTTTGCAGCCGGTGAGCGTGGGTTGGATCTGCTTAAGTCGACTCTCGAGCGCGTGATGGCGGCAGTTGCGCAACCTGCGGAATTAACACAAACCCCGTAAGCGCTCCGCTACGTCGCCATCGCTTTCGAGAACTGGCCGGCGATCAGCAGTAGCAGGTAAATGCTAAGTGCGGCCGCGCCTATCGCCAAACCAGCCAGCACCAGGATTATCAAGCCCACAAACAACCAGTCGCTTAGTTTTCCCTTGCGTGCATCGCTTGCGGAAACGGTCGCGCGCTTGCTCAGTAGTTCCACGTTCATCTGATTCGATTTCCACCAGGCATCGAAGAGGTCTCCGACCAGCGGCAACGATCCCACCAGGTAGTCAATACCGATGTTCATGCCCATGCGCAGAAGCGTCACTTTTGGAACGCGGTAGCGAACGGCCGAGGCAAGAATGTAGAAGGACACGAGCGACGTGGCAGTGTCACCGAAGCCGGGGATCAGACCAACGATTGCATCGAGTCCAAACCGCCAGCCCAACCCGGGCACGAGGATCAGATCGTCCATCAGCCAACTCAAGCGTTCGAGACTTTCGTCGATCTTCACAGATCGCTTTTGCTCTAGCTGTTGGCTAGCGAGTTTGACCTCTTGCTCTTTGTAAGCTTTCATCTTCTGGAATAAACGACAGGCAAGAAATGCTTGTTCCCTCGAATCAATCTATGGACAAGATTGACAAGATTCACACGATGAAACCAAAGAAAGGCACTGAGGCCGGCCTTGTAATCCTGTTCATCCTGTAAATCCTGTCTAATCTGGTTAGAAAACGACAGGCAGGAATACCTGTCTTACTGGTCAGCGAATCCGTGTTACTTGTTGCCAGAAGAATTTCCCCACGCGCGCAAAAGCGCTCAGGGGATTGCGGTCGCCGCCTCGTTGCTGGTTTGGTTTGGCCGGCAAGCCGAGGGAGGTGGCCAGTTCCTGATCTGGTTTAGCGATGTCTTCGTCACCGTGCTTGCTCGCCAACCAGCGGTTGAACGCGCGCGCAACTCCTCGCCTTTGTTCTAAAGGAGCCTCTGCGATAAGGGCGCCGCGGAGGTCGTCGAGCTCGGCGATCTCGAGCAGGTTTGCCTTGTAATAGTTTCTGAAGGCCGCCAGCAGCTTTTCCTCGCCGAGAAGTCGCTGCAATTGAACAAACATCAGCGCGCCTTTAGTGGTAACAACCGCAGCATACTGAAATGTGTTGCGATAATCCCGCGACGGGCGGTTCGCATCCATGTCTTCGCCACCAAAAGTTCGATATAAGCGATAGACTCCCAGCAACTGATCCTGCAACACCAGCGCCGCTTTTTGTTCGCCGTAGGTTTCGCGGAAATACAGCAATGCCGACCAGCTGGCCAGCGCCTCGTCCAGCACCGGCTCGCGCGCGGGGTTGTTGCCAACGGCCGCGCCCCACCATTGATGAGCAATCAAATGGGCCACGCCCCACTCAAGGCTCTCCTCGACCGCAGGTCGTTGTTCACGAATAATTTCGGGGAGGTTACGCATTGCAGGTGAATCGAAATCGACATAGTAAGCGCTCGCGATTACCTCCAGTCCGGCAAACTCGTTGCTGCCCAATCCGGCAACAAGTGGCGCCTCCGCAATGTTGATTGTCTTGAACGGCAGCGGTCCAAACTTGGAAGTAAAGATTCTTAAAGAATTTTCAGCCATGGCCAGCACGCGTTTTCCTATCGACGCGTGCTCCGGAATGAAAATGGATCGTAGAGTAGTTTCACCAATTTGAGTTTGCTCCGAACGCAGGTTGCGGCCGGCAATAATGGCAAAGTCACGCAGCGCCGGCGCCGAAAAGACGGCCAGCTTCTCGCGCGCGGACCCGGTCTGATTTTCACCCGCGGAGGTAAAGACAACTACGCCGGGCGCGATGTCGATTTTCACTTCATAATCCGCTACTTCATTGAAGACTATGTCGCCGACGCTGGGCTCCAGTTTGCGCACCCATTCGTCGCCATCGTGCACCGCGAGCACCGGATATGAAGTGCCAAGCAGCATCACGCCGCGACAATGAAAATTCAAGTCTCGCGGGCGGCGCGTTTCCCGATCGCCGCGCAGAGCCGTGCTGACTTGCTTAACGACGTGACTGGTCAGGCCCGTTTCATCCGGATCAACCTCGGGCACATTCCCTTTGAATCCCACTACAACCTCTGTCGAACTTCCTATCAGAACTTGATCGCGCAGGTTGACGCGTAAGGTCGTTCCCTGGTCATCGAGTGAATAAGTGAGCGGTGCGCCGTCTGCCGCGGAGCGAACGTCAGTAATCTCAATACGGGGTTCTTCGCTCTCCGTGGACTGCGAGCCGTCGCCGGCTGAAGTCGCTGCTTGATCTGGTCGCAGGTTGGAATAGAGATGGAAGTAGAGAACCGCGGCGGCGTGGTCACCACGGTTGACCCAGCGCACTCGTTCTGAGCCGGTGTAAGAGCGCTCGTCAAAATCGATTGTCAGTTGAATCTGGTAGCGCTGGCGGGCGGTTTCTTTAGGCTGAGTTTCCTGCCGGGCGTCTGGGATCGCAAGAACAAGCAAAGTACCACCCAACAGCAGAAGAGTGGACACAGGAAGTTTTAGAAAAACGTTTTTCACTCTGCTCCCGGCAGAAATGCGTTACCGTCCACTGGTCAAAGCGCGGCGCGCGCCTTCTTTGATTGCAATTGAACGAATGACATCGCCGCGAGCGATCGCATCAACCACGTCCATTCCGGCGACGACATTACCGAAAACAGTGTAGCCCCCGTCGAGATGTGGTTGCGGCGAATGGGTGACAAACCATTGCGAGCCGCCAGTGTCCTTGCCCGAAAGCGCCATCCCGACGGCGCCGCGCTCGTAAGGCACTTCGTTTATCTCGCAACGAATCTGGTAGCTGGGTCCGCCATTGCCATCGCCGCGCGGATCGCCATCCTGGATTACAAAGTTGGGAACGACGCGGTGAACTGTTATCTCCTTAAAATATCCGCGCTTGGCGAGCTGCACAAAGTTGTCGACGTTCAAGGTCGCATGGTCGGGCAATAAACTAATCGTAAACGAGCCTTTGGTAGTTGTAACCACGGCATTGATCTGCTTGCCGATGCGCGCGATCGCACGTTCGTAGTCCGCGATGGTGTTGCGCGTTTGCACAGAGCCGATTCGTGAGGTGAAATCGCCGGCGCCGTTTGCTTTCAAAAGGGCTACACCTTTCCGACGGATCAGATAATCCTGTGAATTGAGCGCGGTCTTAATCGCTTCGTTAGCCTGGGCGCTTTTCTGTTTCGCCAGCGAGTCGAGAATCGCGAGCGCGGCATCGTTCAATTCTTTGTCGGCCAACGCCACCGGCAAGGCTGCGATTAGCGCGCCTGTGTTGGTTTCATCCGGCGGAAGCTCGCCGAGTAGTTCGGCTGCCGTCGCGCGGATGATCACATCCGACTCTTTAAGATGTTTGCGCAATATTTCAGCCAGGTCTTTCGGCTTGAAAGCCGCATAAGCGCGCAACACGTCGGGGATGGCATATTCAGAGTGAACAGCAACCAGCGTGTTGATGTTCATGCCTGAATTACGGTAGTCGAGCATTGCAAGGAGGATATCCTCAGCCGCGCTGAGAAAAGCCTTCTTGCTTACGGCGGGATCAGGCAGTACAGCGATCTCACCGAGTGCCTGGGCCGAGCTCGAACCTGCGCGCCAGTTTAGCAAAAGCGTCTTCTGAGCGTTCTGCTTCGCCGGTTTTCCGTCGCCTAACCCCGACAGATAAGCTCCTGGAGAGATGCGCACGAAAGCGACTTCCGCTTCCGGCCCACGATTGTTTAGAACTGCGCGAAATGTTTTCAACCAAGCAAGTGTTTCTTGATTCCCCGTACCTTGAAGCACTCGGCCCAATGCTGTTGCAATTTCGAGGATTTCATTTAAGCCACGTGGCAGTGCTGAGTCACTTAGCGCCATCAAAAAATTGCTCCGCTCGAGAAGCGGCTTAGCAGCACGCGCATCTCTCAAAGAAGCCAGCGCGCGGATTGCGCTTACTCTGACTCGAGAGTCCTTATCCTTCAACGCCCGATCCAGCAGCGCATCAAAAGAAGCTTTATCTTCTGTCGCCCCGAGCACGCGCGCTGCATTCGCACGCACGATTGGATCGGGGTCCGTCGTCAGAAGTTTACGCAGTTGATCGTTGCCATCTTTGAGTTTGAGTCGGGCAAGTGTGTTAGCGGCGTCGGCGCGGATGCGCGGGTCGGAGTAATGGAGAAACTCGGCGACGACGGGCCCGGCATTCGGCGACTTGGCGCGGAGCGTGGCGGTCAGTCCAAGTAAAATCGTCAAGCGATCCGGAGCGGAACGCCGGCGCGCCTCAAAGGTCAACGCCTCAAGAATCGCGCCGCCCAACTCCTGTGCGCGCGCCTCCTCCTCCTTTGGCAAAGCAGCCGCAATCTTGCCGAGAGCTTCGACGGCACGTGCTCGCAACAGTGATTCTTTTGTCTCTTTCAGCGTTTGAAGCAGCGCGTTTGCTCCCAGCGGCGATTCAATTTCGCCGAGCGCAAATGCGGCCATCGCGCGCACGCTGGACTCATCGTCGTGACGCAGCAAGCCAATCAGGTCGGCTACAGAATCCTCGTTGCCGATGCGTCCTGCTGCCAGCGCAGCGCGCGCGCGGACGAGCGCGTTCCGGGCAGAGAACAAACTGCGCAAGTCCTCGTCCCAACGACGTTCGTCCTCCGCCCGCAGGATTCGCAGCAACAATATCTTCGACACCGGATCGCCGGAGGTTGGATTCTGCAATCCCTGCGTGCGACTCTGGGGGAAAACATTGGCGACTGAAACCAGCAGAACGGCGCAAGCGGTCAAGGCGACAATAGCCGCGTGCGACATTGAGCGATTAGTTTTGAAAATGCGATGCATGCAGTTTTCGTCACCAGTGGGTATCAGGATGGAAACGCATTCTTATTAATGGTCCTAAACGCGGGGGGAGTCTGCTCTCTATGTATCAGGTAGGCGGCGCGCTTATGTCAAGGTGTCGGGAGACGGTAGTGTCTTAGTTTGAATTACTCGCTGCGTTAACTCCGCGTACTTTGCGTCTCTGCGGTGAATCCTGGCAGCGAAAAGCTCACCGCAGAGACGCAGAGAACGCAAAGGCTGCGCAGAGAAGATCTGAAATCAAGACACTACCCGAGAACGGAGCGGACAGAAACAAGAAAGGCGCCTCACCCTTTTTCAAGGGCGAGGCGCCAAACAAACGCTCGCTTGAGTATGAAAGGTTAGCTTACGACGCGTGAGACATTTGCGACGTCTGCGATTTTCGTCGGCGTATCGCTCCGGTCGGCGCTGATTGGCTTCATACTGGTGGTATCGAGCGGCTGATCATCGCGGCCATTACTTTTGCCCTTGCCAGTGCCCGCGTTCATCTTGATCATTTTGCAGCTACCTTCGAAAAGGGCGCCTGGCTCAATCATCAATGAAGCAGTCTGAATGTTTCCATTCAGTTTGGCTGCGCGACCGAGTTCGAGGCGTTCCGTGGCAATAATGTCACCATTGACCGTGCCATGAACTATCGCGACAGCTACTTCGATGTTCGCATCGACTTTACCGTTAGCCCCGACGATCAGCGTTCCGCCGCTGGAATTGATTCGACCTGACAGATGGCCGTCAACTCGCATCATCGCCTTGAAGTTGGCTTCTCCAGTTACCACAGTGCCGCTGCCAACGAAGCCACTGAGATTGCCTTCCTTGATTTCGCGCGCCAGTGATTCGCTTTCAGTCAGCGCCTTTGTCGCAGACTGAGTGTATTCAGGCTGCGGTTTTACTTCCGGAGTTGCTGGTTGATACGAATTAAAGGTTCTGGGGGCGGTATAGGCTGACACTTCCGGTTTTTCGGTGGAAATCTCGCTGTCCGCCGACTCTTTTGGGTTCTTTCCTATCCTAAGCATTAGAAACCTCCGTTGTTTTGGGGGCCGCGGGATTAAGTCACAAGTGCCATCGGAAACGGTAGAAGTAACGAAACTACGCGCGTGCCTTTGTTTTTTGGAATTATCAGCCTTGAAGACTGGTTCTGATCATTCAACCGCCCAGAAAGCGGGAAACTCATAATAGACAAACACCCTTTCGGTGTCTAGCTTTGCAACGCAAATGTAATCCTGCGAGCTGATTTGTTTTTGGCGCGGGCAGGTTTTCATCTCTCCAACCGACTTCTGCAGAATCAGGCAGCCGCGCCCACTGCAAAATGCTCAAGCTCTTCGAGTTGCTCTTTTTCTAATGACTCTTCGCGTCCGAAGGGTTTCGTGGCTTTGGTAAACACACAATCACCATCAAAAACCGCCCCGAGCCGTACTGAAAGTGAAGGGGTGTAGATATGCCCGGTCACCCGTGCTTCGCTCTCAAGAACGACTCGTTCAGTCGCCGTAATGTTTCCTGTGACCCAGCCGTTGACAACGGCAATGCCAACATTAATATCAGCTTCGATCCGCCCGCGCTTTGTCAGCACCAGCGTACCGTCGGGCGAACTTAAGTTTCCGATTGAGTAACCATCAAAGTGCAAAACCCCTTCAAACCTAATTTCGCAGTTTGAGCCGGGGAAGGAGCCGATATAGATCTCCGAGTTTTCCTCCTCGTGAGTCTCCGGATATTCAGGGGCGAGTGCCTTCTGGCCTGCCTGGAGGTCTTGGAGCCACCGATCGAAGTGCACACTCGGATCAAATGCCTCCGCGTGTGACTCACCCGAAGCAGTAGCTTCGCTCAACTCCCATTCATCAAAGACAATACTCATAGGCGGTCGGGTCTTCTGTTAACGTCGAGCAAAAATTTACTCTCCGTTCAGGACCATTGATTCCCCTGGACAAGCAATTACTCAATTTGGGAGCGAGCAGCCTTCCCTGGGCTGGGGGTGCGGATTCACAAAAACTCAGGGACAATACGCCTTGGAGGCCCAGACCGTACCACAGCAGGCACTGGTACGACAAGTATTTTAGAGCGCTCCGTTGCTATTTTCTTGAAGCCTGCTTTGGCAGCGCGGCAACCGCCAAAACGATTCCGTTCTGAATACTCGCAGCGACCACGTCATGGGTCAGGGCCGATGAACGAAGGCCTATTATTTCGGTGCGACTTTTGGCAATTAAGCACCCAAGCGGCGCAGCCAGGTTTGTCATGGGCAAATTGGACGTGGCATTCTTGTAACGAAATGTCTGAAGAAAGCAAAACAAAAACGAAACTGCTTCGCGCGGTTGGCAACGCGATCGAAGACTTCGGGATGATCGAAGATGGAGATCGCATAATGGTTTGTCTATCTGGTGGCAAGGACAGCTACGCGATGCTTGACTTGTTACTCGACTTGCAGCCGCGCGCGCCCGTGAGTTTTGATCTTTTGGCTGTGAATCTAGATCAAAAACAACCAGGGTTTCCCGCGGATGTGCTGCCTGGCTATCTGCAAAGTCGCGGCGTTCCGTTTCGAATAGTTGAGCGGGACACCTATTCCATCGTCAAGGGTCTCGTTCCCGAGGGCAAAACCTACTGTTCAGTCTGTTCACGTCTGCGGCGCGGGATTCTTTATAACGTCGCGGTCGAAGAAGGCTGCAACAAGATCGCACTCGGCCATCATGCTGACGACATCATCACCACTTTCCTGCTCAATCTCTTCTTCGTTGGTTCGCTTAAGGCGATGCCGCCGGTGCTTCGTTCAAACGATGGGCGCAATACCGTAATTCGTCCGCTTGCTTACTGCCGCGAAGCTGACATCGGGGCATTTGCCGAGTGGCAATCGTTTCCAATAATCCCCTGTGATCTCTGTGGCTCGCAGCCAAACCTCCAACGCGCGCGCATCAAGCGGTTGATAACCGAGTTGGAAAAAGACATTCCAAATATTCGCAGCTCAATGTTAACTGCGCTCGGCAATGCGATACCGTCACACTTGTTGGATCACCAGCTATTCGATTTCAAGAAACTGAAGGCTACGACCGGCGATCTTGAAGCGGAACTCGACCTCGCAGTCGGTCATACGGATGAAGGCTTGCAAGCGACCTTAGTCTCGATTATGTGAGCTGCGGCTCTGCCGCCTGATGTGCGATGGGGGGTTCCGTTGGCGTTGAGTTTGAATTTCGAACGCGGCCCTCTTTCTCCCAACTACAAGACTTCTTGCTTTCGCCTCTGGCGACTAATGTGCCGAAGAGGCCTGCTCTTCGCTCCGCTAGGAGCGAAATGTTTATAGACTTCTCCCAGATTTACATCCAAACCGTATCTGCGGTTAGTGGTCGAATGTCCCTGATCACCGCAGCGTTCCGGGAGGATCTCTACAAATACATCACGGGAATTGTCAGAAATCAGGGACAGAAGCTAATCTCTATCAATGGCATGCCGGACCACGTTCATATTCTGATTGGATTGAGACCGGCCCTAGCGTTGGCCGATTTGGTTCAAGACATAAAGGCTGACTCTACGAATTTCGTTAACAGGAATAAATGGGTTCAGGGAAAGTTCAGTTG
>JBGPYG010000345.1:0-4510 GCA_041493085.1 Pyrinomonadaceae bacterium
CGCACCGGTGTGCTGGACATGACTCGCGGGGAGATGGGCACGCGCGGCACGCCGGCAATGCGTGCTGAAGAATCGGTCGCATCCGCTCGCATCATGAAGTTGGATTTGCGGCTCAACCTGGGACAACCTGACGGGCACATCTGGCCGACTGAGAAAGCGCGCACGGCGGTGGTTCGCGTTCTGCGTTCACATAAACCCAGGGTGTTGCTCACCACTCACTGGGACGATCCACATCCCGATCACGCCAACACTTGCCGCATCGTGCGTGACGCCGCGCGCCTGGCGACGATGGCGCGATACGACGAGGAAGGCAAGCTGCAGCCGGTGCGAATGCCGGCCATCATGCACTCGCTGTTCTCTCGTCACGTAGTGCCGTCGTTCATTGTTGACGTGTCTGATTTCGTTGAGCAAAAGATGGCGGCCATCAAAGCGCATGCGTCGCAGTTTTACCGCCCGGAATCAAACGAGCCCGTGACGCGAATCAGCGAACCGGGCTTTCTCGATCAAATCGAGTATCGCATGCGCTACTTTGGTTCGCTTATCGGCGTCACCGCCGGTGAGCCATTCTATGTTCGGGAAGCTCTGAACGTGGACGATCCGGTGGCGTTGTTGACGAGACCGATGAATATTTACTCTTAGAGAAGGTTTCCATGTTTAGATAGCGGACTTGTCCGCCAAACGGCCTAGAGGCGGGACAAGTCCCGCCTCTAAACGATCAAGCAGTAGTAAGAGCCGCAGCCCTCATTTCGGTTTTTCACTTAGCAACGCGCGGGCGACGGCAATGAGAGCAGTGGCACGCGGCGCCTCACCTTCGAAGCTGCGCGCAATTTCGATTGCCTGCGTTGCATTCTCCTGCGACAACGAACGAAAGACGCCCGGCAAGTTGAAGTCATCAACCGTGCTGGTGCGCAGCGACGTCATGAATTTGGTTTCCAGCCGCATCTCCAACCGGCCGTCCTCACCATTGAACCCTGCGGCCGAATTGGAAGCCTTGGCAACTTCGAGCATCGTTTCCCAGGCACGCCCGCGGTCGGTTGCCAAAAAAGCATTGGCAACTGCGACCAAAGCACGCGGTCGGTCAGGATCCGACACATCAATGCGACGTGCTTCGACCGCGGCGTCGGCGATGATCTCCAGGGCCCTCTCGCGATCCGCCGCCGGCAGCGCCTTAGCGGCCTGCGTTAACAACCACACTCTCTGAATTTGCGTCAGTTCGCCTTTGCCGGCCAGCGTCAGCGCTTTTTCAGAGTCTTTTTTCTCAACTGCAACCATTGCCAGCGTCATATCCACAAACGGTTTTGCCTGTTTGCGAAGTTCGCTGTCGTCAACTTTTTCCGTGAAATCGCGGGCGCGCATATCGCCTTTTTGCGCCGTTCTAATTGCCAGTTGCAAATAGAGCCCATCACGTTCAGCGCCGTTCTTAGCGCGGTCAATCCGATCAAGCATCGCCTTTTCGACATCTTCCGCTTTGCGATCGGGAGTAATCCCGCGTTGTACGCCGCGGCCGTCATCATCGGCATCATCTTCGCGCACGTCGCGATCAGTACCCTGTCCGAGCACGGCCATCTCGCTCCGCAGTTGGTCTGTCGTTTCCCTGGAGGCGTACTGTTCAAACAAAGGCATCAGACGTCTGATGACCAGGTATTTTCCTTGAAGGCCAGAAGTGCTGCGATCCTGTTCGCGCGCGGGCGAAGGGCGCAGCAGGACCTGGGCGGCCGTGCGAAAGAACGCATTACGCAACTCCGGCGTAACTTCCGGCGGCGGGGTGCGTTGGTTCATTTGTGAAGACTGCTGACCACCACCGGGTTCGAAGGTAACGAAGAGATGCGGCGTGAATAAGTAGGAGGAAAGCAGCGAGACCGTGTTGGCGTCCGATTTCAAATCCGTGTCCGCAATTGCGAGCATTCTGGCATAACGTTGATCGGCGGCGGCCGGATTTTTGTCTCGCAGGAACGAAAGAAAGTTCAACCCCTCCATCGTGATTGTTCCCAGAGCAGGATCCGCAAACTGAAGCGCACGCTCCACGTCGGTATCAAGTAATTGATTCGCGAGGCGCAGGCGTTGTTTGATCGCCACCGACGTATCGAGTGGCTCCGCGCGCGCCGGCGAACTGGCATCAGTCGCTTCGCGCGTGCGCGCCTCTTTAAGTTTGTCCAGAAGCTCTTCGCCCAGGGCGCGATCGCGTTTGGCAGCAAGGCGCAAAACTTCCGAACGCAAATCGGGAGGCGACATTAAAGCGACAGGTCCGTTGGCCGCCTGCTGGCGCTGGCGATCCTCCTCCGTGCGACGCGCCGAATCCTGATCGGCAACCTCCGCTGCATCCCAGGCCTTGCGAAAGAGCGCGCGTCCCTGTTCCGGATCAGGCTCCCAGAGTGCGTCTGCGATTCGAGACAATGTTCGCGCACGCAGTTTCTGATCGGGATAGCTGCGAGCATCGTTGGCCAGCGAAATCAATAATGAGAGCGCCAATGCTTTCTGTTGGTCGATTTTCGCTTTTGCCGCCGCGGAAGGCGCTTTGTTCTTTGCGGCAGGCTTAGCTGGAGCAGCAGCAACAGGCTGCGGTTGCGAAACAGTTTTCTCGGAGGTGTCTTGAGCCTTAACTGCAGGCGTCAGCGACCACAAAACGAGCGCGGCCAAGACGGAAGGCAAACGATAAGACAAAGCGCGGACGCCCATATTGCTCTCCTGCGGAATGGATTGTTAGACAGATGTAACCGAAGGGGTTAACGCGGTCGGCGAGTATTAGTTCCGGAAAAAGTTCAGAGTCCAATCTTTCGTTTGCATTGCCTAAGGTCAGCAAGCTAGCTTGAACTCAAAACCCCAAAATCAGACAGCGACTACTTCCAATTCGGGATCGATTTCCTGCTTGAGCATGCCCTCGATCGCCATCAGCGTGCCGGTGAGCGAACTCGGGCAACTGCCGCAAGCTCCCTGATAGCGGATACTCAGCGTGTGGTCTTTGAGGCCCAGCACTTCCAGATAGCCACCGTCGCCCATCAACGCCGGCCGCACCTTCTCATCCAGGATGTCGTTGATTTTCAGCAGGCGCGGGTCGTCGCTGGTTACCGCCGCTATCGCGCCGCCGACTGCCGCTGCCGCCGCCGCCGGCGAGTTAACAGCCTCGGCCGCGCGGATTGGCACGGCGAGGACCGGAAGCAGGTCATCCCAGTCGCCCTCGTCGTCCTTTTCAACGGTGATCATGCGGTCCATGTAAAAGATCGAGACCACGTGGCCGACATCAAATAACGACTTCGCGAGCGGATCGTTTTCCGCCTGGTCTGCGGAGCCATACTGATGCGTCGTTCCGTTGCTGACGGCTTCTCTCAGAATGAATTTAACCGCATTCGGATTAGGTGTTTCTTCGATATCACTGATTTTAGGCATTACTTAAATCTCCATTGTTTCCCACTATCAAACGGCTAAACCATTACTCAATACTGGTTGCTCAAGGCCATTATAACCAGTTTGGTGATGAAGTGCAGTCGCGCAGAGTTGACTTGAGTTTCCGCATGCAAACATATCCGAAAACGCGTCGTCTCTTTCTCGACAAACGGCTATTGCCAAAGGGCGCAGGCGGGCATATACTCCGTCCCCTCACTTGCCCCCCTTTCAAATAAGGTGAGCCAAGTTGAGATGGAGGCAAGCGATTGCGAGGGTCGCTTGCCTCCGCTTTTTTGGAGTGAGCAGTGAGCGGTCAGCGGTGAGCAGTTAAGATCACTGACCGGCTGAGCGCTGGCTGTTCTCAACTGTTGCCTACTGCTCACTGCTCACTGCATACTGCTCACTGCTTTATGAACATCGGCATTACGGTCTATCCAACTTACGGCGGGAGTGGCATCGTCGGCTCCGAGCTCGGAAAGGAGCTGGCCGCTCGCGGCCACACAGTTCACTTCATCTCTTCATCTTTGCCCACCAGGCTCACCGAACTAAACGAGCGCGTGCGCTTCCATGAAGTTGAGATGATGTCGTATCCGTTGTTTGAGCATCAGCCTTACACGCTGGCGCTCGCAACCAAGATGGCAAAAGTAGCGGAAACCGAGAATCTGGATCTGCTTCACGTACACTACGCAATCCCACATTCGATCAGCGGCATCCTCGCGCGCGAGTCTCTCAAGCCAAAACGCTATCTGCCCGTAATAACTACGCTGCATGGAACCGACATCACTCTGGTTGGCGCCGATCGTTCGTATCTGCCGATCACGCGCTACGGCATCGTGCAGTCAGACGGCGTCACGGCGATTTCGCATTACCTGAAAGAAGCGACGAAAGAGATTTTTCAGTTTGACGATATCGAGGTCATCCCAAACTTCATTTGCCAAACTGACTATGCGCGACATCCAGTCGACGAGCTGCGGTCGTCGCTTGCTCCTCAGGGCGAACCGCTGCTGGTGCACGTTTCCAATTTTCGCCCGGTAAAGCGTCCGGTTGATTGCGTCGAGATACTCGCGCGCGTGTTGCAGAAGGGAATCACGACGCGGCTGGTAATGGTTGGCGATGGCAGCGAACGGAC
>JBGPYG010000206.1:0-6992 GCA_041493085.1 Pyrinomonadaceae bacterium
ATCTCGTGCGGCATGCCCAGCTCGGCGAGCGTCGCCTTTTCAAACGCGTCGGCATCAATCTTCTGATCGCCCGCCAGGTGAAGCTTCATGTCTACTAGAGCCGCCGCCAGGTATTCCACGGTTATGAAACCTTCATTAAAAGTCGCGGCGCGTTTTATCCGGTCAACCAGGGCCTGCGGGATCGGTTTGCCGGTTTGATAGTGAACGGCAAAGCGCTGCAACACCTCGGGTGTTGCGAGCCAGTGCTCCAGTAGCTGCGAAGGAAACTCAACGTAGTCGCGAGCGACCGCCGTCCCCGACAAGGATGGATACGTGACGTTTGAGTTGAGACCGTGGAGTGCGTGGCCAAACTCGTGGAACATCGTCTGCGCATCGTCCCAGGAGATGAGCAGCGGCTCACCTGGCTTCCCTTTCACGAAGTTTGCGTTGTTCGAAACGATGGTCGTGATCTTGCCGTTAACCCGCTCCTGGCTACGATAAGCATTCATCCAGGCGCCCGAGCGCTTGCCGGCGCGCGCATACGGATCGAAGTACCACAAACCGATATGCCGCTTCGTAGTTTTGTCAGTCACTTGCCACACGCGAACATCGGGGTGAACAACCGGAACGTTGGTCGCGGGAGTAAACTTGAAGTTGAAGAGTTCACCGGCAACCCAGAAGATACCTTCGCGCAACTTCTCGAGTTGGAGATATTGCTTCACCTCGTTCTGGTCGAGATCGTAGCGGGCCTTGCGAACCTTCTCCGCGTAGTAACGATAGTCCCACGGCTCAATCTTGATCTTCGCGCCTTCCTTGTCGGCAAGCGCCTGCATGTCCGCGACTTCCTCGTGCACGCGCGCCACGGCAGGCTTCCAGACTTGCTGCATTAACTCCATCGCATGTTCCGGCGTCTTCGCCATCGCATTCTCAAGCCGCCAATGCGCGTGGGTGGGATAGCCAAGCAACTTGGCCCGCTCGGCGCGCAGTTGCAGTATCTCCGTGATAATCGCGTTGTTGTCGTGCTCGTCGCCGTTGTCGCCACGGTTTACAAACATCCGCCAGGCTTTCTCGCGCAGGTCGCGGCGGTCTGAATAGGTAAGGAATGGGTCGATGGACGAACGTGTGTTCGTGATGACCCAGGCGCCCTCTTTTTTCTTCGTTGTGGCCGCGGCCGCAGCCGCATCGCGCAGGGATTGTGGCAAACCTGCCAGCTCCGCCTCGCTCTTAAGCACGATGAACTGACCATCCTCTTCCGCCAAAACGTTCTGACTGAACCGCGTGTAGAGCCCGGCCAATTGTTGATTGATCTGAGAGAGCCGCGACTTGGCGTCCGATCCTAATCTGGCGCCGGCGCGCACGAAGTTTGTGTAGTAGAACCAGGTCAGGCGCTGTTGCTCCGATGTTAGCCTGGCCTTAGCAGGCGAGTTGTAAACCGTCTCGATGCGCTTGAAGAGCGCCTCGTTCTGAGTGATCTGGTCGCTGAAGGCAGCAAGGCGCGGCGCCATCTCGCGCTGTACTACCTGAAACTCCGGCCCGTTCATGGTCGAACCGAAAACGCCGTAAATGGTTTGGACACGATCGAGCGTCTGCCCGGCACGTTCCAGCGCCACGATGGTATTGTCAAAAGTTGGCGCGGCCGGACCTTTCGCGATTCGATCGACCTCGGCGAGGTTTTCGGCCATAGCGGCCTCGAGCGCGGGCTTGAATTGAGCTACCTGCACGCGATCAAACGGCGGCACGCCCCCATACGGCCCTTCCCACTTCGCAAGCAGAGGGTTCGTTGTTGCATGCGCCTGAGAGTTGGATTGGGCGTTAGTAGTTTGAATGGCCATGACGCTGACGCCATTTGTCTGGTTCAGGTTATAAACGGCCGCCGAAGCGGCCAATGCTGTCACTATTAGCAGCACTCGGCTGCGAGTGGTCAAGTCGCACATAAATACCATCTTCCCGTCTTCCTAATGTGTTGAGATTCACCGACGCCTTTTAAACGGCGCGGAAGAGAATAAGTTTCAGTCGGGCTTAGTATATTGGCCGAGATGAATGGTTGTACAGCAAGGCCCAGGACCAGGAGCAGACGGCAGGAGCAGGAGGCAGGAGCAGTGTGATCGAGAGTCAGCTGTTGCAGTCTGTTCTGCCTCGTGACCGTGCATCGTGCCCCTGGCGTCTGCTCCTGCCGTCTGCCACTGGGGATGTGCCTTAAGGTAAGACTTGCCCCGCTCTCAGTTGCCGAAAAACCAGCGCGGCGGCTTTCACCTGACGCCAGCACAACTGTTGGATATCAGGCAGGCGCGCAGGTCATCAGCCAGCGCGCGAACGTGCGGTTCCTTGACTATGTTGATATGGTTCCCGGAAATCTCGTGAACGTCGACGCCGCCAGAGGCCAACGTGCGCCAGCCGTCCAGCAGATCAAAACTGGTGGTCAGGTCGCCGCTGGCCCAAAAGAGCGCGACACGACCGGGATAAATGCGCGGCACATATTCGCGTGCTGCCAGGAAGTTCAACCCTTCTATATTGCGCAAGGTTGCCGGCAGTGCACGGTTGAATCTCCTCAATCTATAAGCCCTTCGCCATAGCTGCTGCTTGATCTTGGCCGGCGCAAACTGCGCTTTGTCGAGCAGGTATGCGAACCTCTCTTTTCCCTTCAGGTGCAGCAGATTATCAAAGTGACATTTCATTCTTTTCGCGAAGCGCCGTGCCACGTAGGTACGCGAATTTGCACTCGCCTGAAGCTTGTAGTGACCAAACGGATAAGCATCGAGCAGGGCAAGCCGGTCGACTTGCTCACCCTGCTCATGAAGCTGGCAAGCCATTTCGAAAGCGATCATGCCGCCGAGCGAATGTCCCCCAAGTAAATATGGCCCAGCCGGTTGTACTTCCCGCATCTCTTTGATGTAGTGGGCCGCCATTGCCGGGATGCTCTTGAGTGGCGCTTGCCGGCCGTCGAGGCCGACTGATTGAAAGGCGTAGAACGGCTGGTCAGGACCGAGATGACGCGCCAGATCGTGATACTCGATCACGTTACCGCCGACCGCGTGCACGCAGAAAAGCGGTCGTTTCGCTCGCGCGTTGTGACCTATAGCTTGAATAGCAACCAGCGACGACCACGGCGCTGTCCATCCTTCCTCTCGCAGCGCCTCAGCAAGTCGAGCAACTGTCGGCGCCTGGAAAAGAGTCGCAAGCGGCAGGTGCTTGCCACAGAGTTTTTCTATTCGGGCAAACAGTCTCACGGCCAATAACGAATGTCCGCCCAACTCAAAGAAGTTGTCGTTGATGCCGACGCGTGGCACCTTCAACACTTCTGCCCAAATTCCGGAAAGCAGTTCTTCCACCTCCGTCCGGGGCGCCCGGTAATTCTGTTTCAAGTGTGCGGCATACTCCGGCGCCGGCAACGCCCGACGACTTATTTTCCCACTCGGTGTCAGCGGCAACTCTGGCAGCTCAACCAGCACGGACGGAATCATGTATTCGGGCAGCGTCTCCTGCGCAAATGCGCGCAGCTCCTGGTGGTCAACCTTTGCCCCTGCAAAAGGAACAATGTAAGCAACCAGTCGCCTGTCGCCCGAACTATCCTCGTGTACTACGACCACGCTCTGGCGCACCATTCGGTGTTGGCCCAACACTGCTTCAATTTCCCCCAGTTCAACTCGGAAGCCGCGAATCTTCACCTGGTAATCAGCGCGGCCGAGGAACTCTATAGTGCCGTCCGGCCGATACCGCGCGAGATCTCCCGTGCGAAACATTCTGGCGCCAGGCTCGCGGCTGAAAGGATTGGCAAGGAATCTCTCCGCCGTCAGTTCGGGATGATCAGAATAGCCGCGAGCCAGGCCAGCACCGGCGATGTAGAGCTCGCCACAAATACCCACCGGCACCGGCTCGAACGAACCATCAAGGATATAGGCCTCAGTGTTGTCGATCGGCCAACCAATAGGAATGCCGGTAGGAATGCCGGCAAGCGCATCCGGTGCCGTGACCTCGTAACACGTCACATCGGCAGCGATCTCCGAAGAGCCGTAGAGATTGATCAAAACGGCCGCGGGCAGCTTTTGCTTGAACGACTGGGCCAGCTCCAACGGCAACGATTCGCCACTGCAAGTCCAGTATTTCAAGCGCGGCAACTTTTGCGCAAGATTGACCTCCTGCTCGAGCAGCACTCGCAGCAAAGAAGGCACCAGCACGATTCGAGTGACGCCATGGGCGCCGAGCAGCTTAAGGAGTTGCTGCGGATCCTTGACTGCGTCATCGGGAACGATGACCAGCGGAATGCCACGCAACAGCGGCCCAAAGTTTTCCCAAATCGAATCGGCAAAGCTCAGCGACGTTTTTTGACAACACACTTCACCCTGCGCAAATGGAAAGGTGCGCCACATCCAGGCAAAACGATTAAGCGAGGCATGGTGTGGACTGATCGAACCTTTGGGCGTTCCCGTTGATCCGGAGGTGTAAATCAAGTAAGCCGCATTGTCGGGAGTGGCGCTGCAAGCTGGCGCCAACGGGCTTTCAGTCGCAATCTCGGCCCAGCGCGCATCGAGGCAAATCGGCTCGGCGGCAGAGAGTGTCAAACTATCCAGGATCCGCTGTTGCGTCAGCACGATCGGCGCTTGCGAATCTTTCAGCAGAAAGGTGACGCGCTCTGCCGGATACGAAGGATCTACGGGGACGAAGGCACCGCCGGCCTTCAAGATTCCCAGAAGCGCGACAATCATTTCGATAGACCGCTCCATGCAGACGGCAACGACGACTTCCGGTCCGACTCCGCGTTTTTGCAGATAGTGCGCGAGCTGATTTGCGCGTCGGTCCAGCTCGGCAAACGCAACCTGCTGATCTCTAGAAATGAGCGCGACTGCTTCGGGAGTTTTCGCCGCCTGCTCGGCGAATAGGTCGTGGATACAACGAACCGGATAGTCGACGCCAGTATCAGTCCAGTCGACGAGCAGCTGGCGCCGCTCCGCTTCGTCCAGCAGTGGCAGATCGCCAAGACGCTGATCGGGATTCGCAACGATTCCGGCCAGCAGCGTTTCGAAGTGCCGCGCTATCTGTTCGATAGTCGAAGGGTTGAAGAGGTCAGTGTTGTATTCAAAGCTCAGGCGCAGCCCTTCGTTTGATTCCCCGATATACAAGGATAGATCAAACTTTGCCGTCTGGCCCTCGACGGTGAAGTCTTGCAACTCCAAACCTGGCAACGCTAGCGTTGCCTCGGGCGCATTCTCAAAGGCAACCATCACCTGAAACAGCGGCATGTGACTCAGGCTGCGCTCTGGTTTTAGTTCCTCAACCAGTTTTTCAAACGGCAGATCCTGGTGGGCATAGGACTGAAGCGCAACTTCACGGACCCGGCGCAAGAGTTCACTAAACGCGGGATTGCCGGAAAGATCGGTTCTCATCACCAGCGTATTCACGAAGAACCCGATGAGGTCTTCCGTCTCCCGCCGTGTGCGATTCGCAATCGGAGTTCCCAGGACAATGTCTTCCTGATTGGTGTAACGGCAAAGCAAAGTCTGAAACGCGGCCAGCAACGTCATGAACAGCGTCGAGTCCGTCTGACGGCTCAATTCGGAGAGTGAATCACTTAGCCTCCCCGGCAGAACTATCGAATGGAGGGCCCCGTTGAATGTCTGTAGCGGAGGCCGGGGACGATCGGTCGGCAGTTCAAGAACGGCAGGAGCGCCGGCGAGTTGCTTTTTCCAGTAGTCGACCTGCGTCTTAAGCACGTCGCCCTGCAACCAATCGCGTTGCCAGAATGCGAAATCCCGATACTGTATCGGCAGATCAACCAATGGCGAGGTCTGACCATTCACAAACGCTTCATACAATGCGGCAATCTCTCGAAACAACACGCTCATTGACCAGCCGTCGCTAACCACGTGATGCATTGTCAGCAAGAGCACGTGATCCTGCTCGTCAAGTTGGAGCAAGCTGGCGCGAAGCAACTGATCATGGGTCAGGTCAAACGGACGCCGGGACAGTTCTCCGATTAGCTCTTGAAGCGCGCCCTCGGGCTGGGTCCCGAGATCAACGAGCAAGATTTCCATCGGCCGCGGGGGTGAGATGGTCTGCACAGGTTCTTCATCCAGCAGTTCAAAGTTCGTTCGCAACGACTCGTGCCTCGAGACGATCTCTGAGAGCGTTTGCTGCAACACCGCCACATTAAGCCGGCCAGTCATCCGCACCGCTCTCGAGAGATTGTAGGAACCGCTGGCGCCTTCCAACTGGTCCAGGAACCAAAGCCGCTTCTGCGCGAATGAGAGGGGCGGAACTTCCTGTCTCGCTGTGTGCGGGATGACCGGACTCGCTGCTGTTTCTTGAGAATTTGAAAGTTTGTGGATCCGGTCAGCTAAAGCCCCGACGGTCGGCGCCTCGAACAACGCTCGCAATGGCAACTGCACTGCGAATGTTTGCAGCACGCGCGAGACGACCTGTGTGGCCAGAAGCGAATGACCACCCAATTCAAAGAAGTTGTCATTGACCCCAACGCGCGAAACTTTCAAGACTTCTGCCCAGATGCCGCAGAGCAACTCCTCGACAGGGGTCAGGGGCGCAACATAACTCTCGTGCAACTGCGCGTCGTATTCCGGCGCCGGCAAAGCTCGACGATTCACTTTTCCGTTTGGCGTCAACGGCAACTCTTCAAGCCCGACGAACACTGACGGAATCATGTATTCGGGCAGTTTCTTCAGCAGGAATCGTCGCAGTTCCTGACTCTGGATCTTTGCGTTGTTTGCCGGCACTACGTATGCAACCAACCGGCGATCACCGGGCGCGTCTTCACGGGCCACCACCACGCTCTCACTCACTGTCGCGTGCTGGTGCAACACCGATTCAATCTCACCGAGCTCGATGCGAAAGCCGCGCAGCTTCACCTGATCGTCAATGCGACCCAGGCACTCTATGTTTCCGTCAGGTAAGTAGCGCGCCAGATCGCCAGTCTTGTAGAGTCGTGCCTGTGGGTTCCGGCTGAAAGGATGGCGAATGAATTTTTCGCGGGTTAACTCCGGCCGATTAAGATAACCACGCGC
>JBGPYG010000330.1:0-4785 GCA_041493085.1 Pyrinomonadaceae bacterium
AAACCGCCGCCTTCAGCCACTCGGCCACATCTCCCCGGAGCCTTACCAAGGCGAAAAAACATTCTAATCCGCGGATGTGGTTTGTCAAGGTAAGGTGTAGCCAACGCAATCAAGGAAGTCGTCTCATGCGCAACAACAAGAGGCTACTTTGTTCGCCTGATCGCCATCAGCGTCAAATCGTCAGCCGGCAACTTTCCCTCGGCGAAAGTATGCAGTTCCTGGCGGCATCGCGAAATGATCGCCTCGGGCGACAGAGTGTGATTGTCGTTCAAGAGCCGCGACAGCCGATCAGCGCCATATTCGTGGCCAGCGCCATCCAGGCTTTCGGACAGTCCATCAGTGTAAAGAAACAGAGTGTCACCCTTGCTCATGTGAATTCGGTTTACAGAGAAGCTTTCGCTGCAGAACATACCGACCGGAAGACCCGTCGCGGCGATGCTGGTCACTTTGCCTTCCTGAATTAGCAGCGGCGGCAAATGGCCGGCGTTACAAAGTTCCACTTCGCCGCTCGTATTGGCCCGGCCGCAAACCAGCGTCGCGTATTGGGTAGCCAAGGTGCTCTCGCAAAAAACGCGGCTGGCGCGTTCCACCATCTGCTCGAGCGGCAAGTTGATCGAAACCAATGTGCGAAACATCGCATTGAGGTGGGCCATCAACATGGAAGCGGCAACGCCCTTGCCCGACACGTCGCCAAGCACGAAATGCAGCGACTGATCCTCACCCCTGATTAAATCGCAATAGTCACCACTCACTGCGCCGGCCGGCTGGTAATGATAGGAGACTTCCCAGCCATCGATCTTCTGAGTCGGTGGAGGCAATAATCCAGTTTGAATCTGTGACGCTAATTCCAAGTCCTCTTCGAGCGCACGCTGCTGACTCGGCGTCAGGTGGTCGAGACAGAAGCGAGTTAGCGGGTCGGCGATCAACCGCTCCGACTCTACTGTGTCATGACAGACTTCGCAGATGCCGTAAGTCCCGAGGTCCATGCGATTCAAGGCGTCGTCCACTTCACCCAAAAGTCTCGTAAGTTCCGCGGGCCGTTGAAAACCACTCGCCGCGTCCTCCAATTTGTGACGCCGATCGATTAGTTGTTCACGCAGTAGTGGTTCGATAGCTGCAACCATTGTTCGGTCCTTCCTTGTCCAGGGCACACTTGTTTATTCCATCGTTGTTACGCCACCAGGCTGGCGGGAAGAGGCGCTCTCTGCAATTGAACGGGAAGCTGGGGCGCGCAACAGATCTTCTCCAGTCGCGCGCGATCGCTTTTCATCGCCGGTTCGTTTGCCAGCCAGGTGCGGACTTCACGAAAGATGGTGGCGGCGTGAGGGTCGGGCGGCTCAACAATACGATAGTGAATCCATTTTCCATCCCGACGCGCTGAAACCACTCCAGCGCGGCGCAAGTAAGCGAGATGCCGCGAGATTTTTGGCTGATTTATCTTTAACACTTCGACAAAGAAGCATACGCAAACTTCGTCTTCCCCGATCAGATTGATCAGCCGCAAACGCGTGCTATCAGCGAGCGCCTTAAAGAGAAGTTCGATGCTGTATTCGTTGTTTCGCATGCTGTATTTGTTTACCTTATTGGTAGGTTAATTATTACGAGTTTTAACGCGCCAGAGTTCCTTTTACAGAGACTTATTTAAGTCTAAATCTACTCACTTTTCTATCCGAATCTTGCGCCTGAATGGCTTTAGTTTTTCTGAATTATTCGCAGCCAACTAGCTTGCTGCGTCTTTCCAAAAGAACCGTGTCACGCCAGACCCCTTTCAGCCTGCCGATGCGCTCGCGAATTCCAACGTCACGAAATCCCCACGCCTTGTGCAGCGAAATACTGGCGACATTTTCCGGAAAAATACTCGCCTGCAACGTCCAAATGCCATTCTTCTCTGATTCCTTTACAAGCATCTCCAACAACGCCGCGCCCACTCCCAGTCCGCGCATCTCGCTGCTGACGTAAACGCTTACTTCCGCAACTCCGGCGTACACAAGACGCGCTGAGACAGGACTCAGTGCCGCCCAACCGAGAATCTTTTCGTTTGAAACAGCCACGAGCCTCGGGACAGGCAAATGAGCGCGGTTCCACTGCTCCCAGGTTGGAGCCTCGGTCTCAAATGTCGCCTGGCCGGTGGCTATGCCGTCGAGATAAATACAACGCATAGACTCCCAATCGACGGCGGCCAGCGTCCTGACTTCTATCCCCATACCCACCCCAAAATAATTCTCACATACGGCTTGACGAATATGTTGCTCGGGTGTAGCCTGTAGTCACATTCGCCTTAACGCATATGAAATATAGAGGAGGAAGACATGGAAAGCAAGACAAACGGTCCGGTCAAGGCGTTGAAAGCGCACTTGGCTTTGAATGTTCACAACGTAGAGCGCAGCATTGAGTTTTATCGGCAGATGCTGGGAATTGAGCCCAGCAAAGTTCGCTCGGGGTACGCTAAATTCGACGTGCAAAATCCACCTTTGAATTTGACGCTCAATGAGGTCGTTTTTAGTGAGCGAGGCGCACTCTCACATCTCGGCATTCAGGTCGCCTCAACCGAGGACGTGCTGGCAATGCGCAAGCAGTGGGCGCATTCTGGCCTCGTGACGCGCGACGAGATGCAGACTAATTGCTGCTACGCTACTCAAGATAAGACGTGGGTGCGAGACCCTGACGGCAACGAATGGGAAGTCTTCGTTGTGCTTAAGGACAACCTGCCGGAAACGAGCGCCTGCTGCGGCACGGAAGCTGGCGGGTTGCAGGAGCCGATGGGCATTACGAAAACAACAGCCTCCAGCGGTGCCTGTACGCCGGCGGTTGAGGCAGTATCCTGCTGCGCCGCACCGGCCTCGCCGTCAGAGATTGCGCGCTCATGAAGTTTAGGAGATTGGAGCAACAAACCACATGACCGGCGACAACCCTGGCCCTACCAAAAGGCTCTCCTTCGTGGATCGCTTCCTGACTGTCTGGATTTTTGCCGCGATGGCCGCCGGCGTTCTCATGGGATATCTAAATCCAAGGGCTCAGGGGTTCATCGAAAGTTTTCAGGTCGGCACCACCAATGTCCCCATTGCCATCGGCCTAATCCTGATGATGTACCCGCCGCTAGCCAAGGTGCGCTACGAGGAGCTAGGGGAGGTCTTTCGCAACTGGAAGGTGCTGGGGTTGTCGCTCTTACAAAACTGGATCATCGGACCGGTCTTGATGTTCCTGCTGGCGATCATCTTCTTGCGGAGCTACCCGGAATACATGGTGGGCTTGATTTTGATCGGACTCGCGCGGTGCATTGCGATGGTGATTGTCTGGAATGAGCTGGCCTGCGGCGACAATGAATACGCAGCAGGCCTTGTCGCTTTCAATAGCATCTTCCAGGTGCTGTTCTACAGTCTTTATGCCTGGGTCTTCATCACGATTCTGCCACCGATTTTCGGTTTGCACGGAAGCATCGTCCAGGTGAGCATCGGCCAGATCGCCAGAAGCGTATTCATATATCTGGGCGTTCCCTTCAGCGCCGGAATGCTGACCCGATTTCTGCTGATCAAAGCCAGGGGCAAGCGTTGGTACCATAGCGTGTTTATCCCCCGCCTTAGTCCGCTGACGCTCGTTGCCCTGCTCTTCACGATCCTCGTCATGTTCAGTCTCAAGGGCAATCTGATCGTGCGCCTGCCAATCGACGTCTTGCGCATCGCCGTGCCGCTCTTGATCTATTTCGTCTTGATGTTTCTGGTTAGTTTTTATCTGAGTAGGAGAATGGGCGCTGACTATTCCAAGACGGCAACCTTATCGTTTACCGCTGCCAGTAATAACTTCGAACTGGCGATCGCCGTCGCCGTCGCAGTTTTCGGCATCAACTCCGGAGTCGCCTTTGCGGCTGTTATTGGGCCTCTGGTAGAAGTTCCAGTGATGATTGGTCTGGTCAAGGTAGCGTTATGGTTGCAACCTCGTTGGTTTGCCGGTGATTCCGTGCCTCAGCCGGCGTCTAGTCAGCAGTAGCTTGAGTGTTTTCAGGAGTAGGCGATGAGTGGAAGGCGATTGAAGCGAGTTTTAATACTGTGCACAGGCAATTCAGCTCGCAGCCAAATGGCCGAAGGGCTCTTGCGAAACATGGCTGGAGATCGGATTGAAGTGGCAAGCGCTGGTGTGGCGCCGACTCAGGTCAGGCCGGAAGCTATTGAGGCAATGAAAGAGATCGGCATCGACATATCGAATCATCGCTCGAAGTCTGTAGACGAGTTAATAACTCAGGCTTTTGATTATGTAATTACCGTTTGCGATAACGCGAACCAGCATTGCCCGATGTTTCCGGGCGCATGTCGTCGGATTCATTGGAGTATAGAAGATCCGGCAGCAGTCGCAGGCGATGACAAAACCAGGTTTGAAGCATTTCGAGAAGCCCGTGACGAATTGCGGGAACGCTTGGGTAAGTTTGTCGCGGCAGAGAAGTAAGGCGATGGCTAAAAGCAAACGGCCCGGCTCCCTAAAGAAACCGGACCGTTGCCTAGGGCAGGATCTCGAAGTGGTTACTGCGGTTTGTTGTTCAAACGCTCTTGGCGTTCTTTCATCCTTTGTTCCATTCTTTCTTTGTGTTCCTTCTTCAATTCCTCAAGTTTGGCTTTCTGCTCCGCAGTCAAAACTCCAGCCATCTCGGTGCGGACACCTTCCATCGCCGTACGAATTTCCTGACGCAATGCTTTTGCTCGTGCCTCGTCATCAGCAGTGAACGTGCCGGCAATTCGTTTCTCGCGTAGTTTGAACAATTCTTCGCGCTGACTCTTCGTGCTTTCAAGTCGACGC
>JBGPYG010000316.1:0-5149 GCA_041493085.1 Pyrinomonadaceae bacterium
CCCTGACAGGAATCATAAGGCTTGAGATCAAAGACCAGCAGGGTCAGGACCACGAGGCCGCTTATCGTTTCACCGACAAGTTTGTTTGGCGGGATGGCAGATGGCAGGCAACTGGTTCGGTAGTAGATCCGTTGAAAGAGTAAGGAATGGTCTTGGGTCTTTGGGCTTTGGCCGTTCTGCTGGCTAAACCTAAGGCGCGAAGCAATCTAGAACCAAGACCAAAGACCAAAGGCCAAAGACCGAGGCTTGGGTTCGAGGAACAAAATGTCAATCATTACCGACGTAATCGAATCAACCAAAGCGATCATTCAGGGTATGGGCGTGACCTTGTCGTACATCCCCAAACAAAAATGGACTGTCCAGTATCCGGAGGAGCCCGTCACGGTGCAGCCGCGCTATCGCGGACAGCATTTGCTGCATGTGGACGAACTGGGTAGAGAAAAGTGCGTGGCGTGCTTTCTTTGTGCCGCCGCTTGTCCCTCTGATTGCATTTACATCGTTGCCAAAGACGACCCGCGCCCGGCTGAAGAACGCATCGGCGTCGATGAACGCTACGCCGAGGTTTACAACATCGACTACGGGCGTTGCATCTTTTGTGGTTACTGCGTGGAGGCCTGTCCGAAGGATGCAATCACGCATGGATACAATTTCGAGCTTTCAGTTTACAACCGCGCAGACCTGCTGAAGACGAAAGACGACTTGCTGATCACCAAGCAGATTCAGTCAAGAAATTACCGGGTTGCTTCATCAACGGAGGATGTAGACTCGGAATACAAGGAAGTGTGACCCAGGGACATCAAAAGTAAGAAATTGGCCGCGGATTCACGCGGACAAACGCGGATCAGAAAAAGTAAGTACAGACCGCTCGAACTGGCCGCGAAGCATTATGTTTCAAATTCCGATCCGCGTTTATCTGCGTGAGTCCGCGGCCAATTTCTTACCTCTGGCCACTGATTTCTGACTCCCAATCTCTGACTTCTGATTTATGCCCTACCGCGAACTTCATTACCGCTGGGAATACGATCTCAAGTCGACGCCGGAAAAGCTGTGGCCGTTTGTCGCAGATACAAATCGCTTCAATCGCGACACAAACGTTCCGGCAGTTGAACCCGAACCCACCCGGCGCCGGCTCCGAAATGCGCGCCGCCGTGTGCGTCTGTCTGTTTTCGGAATGCCGGTCGAGTGGGAAGAGCAACCGTTCGAGTGGGTGCGGCCTGTGCGCTTTGGAGTTAAGCGCACTTACAGCAAAGGCCCGGTCGCGGAGATGAAAGCACTCGCGGAACTTTCTCCCCGAGCCGATGGCGGCACCAGGTTCACTTACGGAGTTTCGGTCAGGCCAAAATCTCTGCTGGGCTTCATCGCGATCCCGCTGCAAATAGGAATCATCGGTTCTCGACGATTTCGTCAGGCTTTCAGAAAATATGATGAACTCGCTTCGATAGAGGCCCTAACCGGAGAGATGAAAACCGCGCCGGCACTTTCGGCGGCGGCGCGCAGTCGTGTGGCAAGTATCAGAGAGCGTCTGCTTGCCGATGCCGATGCCGACCCGGCGGCAGTGGAGCGCCTGATTGAATTCATTCCGCAAGCGGATGATTTTGCGTTGGCGCGTATCAAGCCCTACGAGCTGGCCGACGACTGGGGCCAGCCGCGACGCGTTGTACTGGAAACCTGTCTGCGCGCAACGCGATTGGGCCTGCTGGATTTGCAATGGGACCTGTTGTGTCCGTTATGCCGCGGACCGCAGGAGAGTGGTTCCTCGCTCAGCGATATTGACAGCCAGGTTCATTGTGAAACTTGCCGCATCGATTTCACGGTTAACTTCGATCGCTTCGTGGAACTGACTTTCCGTCCGAACGCGTCGATACGAACGACGGACGTTAAGGACTACTGCATAGGCAGCCCGCAGCGAACGCCTCATGTCGTAGTTCAGCAGTTGTTACCCGCGCGCAGCGAGCGCGAGCTGAGCCTGGCTCTGGAGCCCGGTAACTATCGCTTTCGAGCGCTCGAACTCGCCGGCGAGCAACCGGTGCAAGTTTCGGTTTCGGGTCCGAATTCTTCAGTCGTCATTGTTTCCGAGCGTGGTTGGCCGCGCGAAGAATTGACGATCGGCCCGCGCCCTGAGCTTGGCCTGCGAAACGAAACAGATGCGGAACAACTACTCATCCTCGAGCGTTTGGCGTGGGGCGATCAGGCAGCGACTGCTGCGGAAGTCACTGCGCTACAGATTTTTCGCGATCTCTTCTCCTCCGAGGCGCTTCGTCCGGGAGAGCAAATTTCCGTCGGCACGCTAACAGTCTTGTTCACTGACTTACGGAATTCGACGCAGCTTTATCGAGAGATTGGAGATGCCACGGCTTTCGGCCGCGTCATGAATCATTTCGACGTGCTGAAGAAGGTGATCGCGGAAGAGGACGGTGCGTTAGTTAAAACGATTGGCGACGCTGTCATGGCCGTGTTCCGGCGACCCGCCTCGGCATTGAAAGCGATGTTGAGTGCGCAGGAAATGCTGGCGGTGCCGTCGCCCGGCGTGGCGCCGCTGACTTTGAAAGCCGGAATCCATACCGGCCCGTGCATCGCTGTTACACTGAATGACAGGCTTGATTATTTCGGGTCAACTGTAAATATGGCGGCGCGATTGGAGAGTTTGTCCACCGGCAATGACGTAATTATTTCGCGGGCGCTTTACGATGATCCGGAGGTGCGTGAGTTTCTGGCGAGTGAGAATCTCCAGGCCACGCAGTTTGAAATGTTGTTGAAGGGTTTCCAGGAAGAGCGATTTGAATTGTGGCGGGTTAGCAAGCAAGTGGTCGCCGGCCAAGCAGAACAAGTGGCCGCGGATGCACGCGGATAGACGCGGATTAGAATTTGAAAGAAATTAGTAGAGAGCGCGTGCAAGACGCTAACAAGATCATCGAACAGTCTTTTCTTATTTTGTTCTGATCCGCGTGAATCCGCGTGAACCCGCGGCTAATAAAGTTCGCATGCCACTTTTAGAAGCACGAAAAGTTTCAAAGGTCTACCAAATGGGCACGACAAGCGTCACCGCGCTCGACGATGTTTCACTGGCCATGGAAGAGGGCGAGTTCGTATCAATACAGGGAACCTCGGGTTCCGGAAAGAGCACACTGCTCAACATGGTCGGCGGCCTTGACCACCCCACGACTGGAGAAGTGTTTTTTAATGCAAAGGCGTTGGGGCCGTTCAGTAAAAAAGAGATGGCGCGATACCGCCGTTACTCGGTAGGAATGATTTTTCAAAACTTCAACCTGATTCCGACGATGAGTGCGGAAGAAAATGTTGGACTCGCTCTCGCTTTTGGCGGCATTCGTGGGATGCAGCGACGCCAGCGAGCCGAGGAGTTACTGGACCGTGTAGGCCTGGCAGACAGGTTGACGCATCGTCCTTCGGAACTGTCAGGAGGCGAGCAGCAGCGCGTGGCCATCGCGCGCGCGCTTGCGAATAATCCAAAAGTTTTGCTGGCAGACGAGCCAACGGGAAATGTTGACTCCACCCGCGCGCATGAACTGCTTGCGCTCCTTCGCGAAATGGTTGATAACGACTCGCTGACAATCTTAATGGTCACGCACGATCATGAACTCGCCACCAGTTTTGCAGATCGAATTGTCCTGATGAAAGATGGGAAGGTAATAAAAGGATGAAGGATGAAGTAACGCAAACTGTTAGTTTGCGAACGGTGGCTGCCACTCAATTGAGCGGTGACGATCAGCGCAATCTAACAGATTGCGTTACGTGAGGTAACTATGTCGACTAACGCCAACGAAATGACCCTTGAGGCACTGCGCTCGGTGCCGCTCTTTGCGTCGTTGACTGACGCTGCGGCAGTAGAGCTGCGAAATTTGCTGACGACGCAAAACTTTTCCGCCGGCACGCAGCTCTTTCAAAAGGGCGATTCAGGCGATGCAATGTATCTAATTGCGTCTGGTAGAGTGCGAATCAGCATTACCGACGACGATCGAAAAGAGATCACGCTTGCCGAGCTGGCTCAGGGAGACTTCTTTGGAGAAATGTCCATCATCGATGGACGGCAAAGATCCGCGGATGCGAGCGTAATCGAGGATGGGCGCTTCGCGATTCTCGCCCGACCGGATTTTCTCTCATTCGTGCGCGCAAATCCGGATGTAGCGCTGGGAATGTTAGGCGCGCTTTCTGACCGGCTGCGGCGAACCGACGAGTTGATTCGTTCGCGTGTTTCCCGCAACGCCAACGAAGAAGAGCGGAAGCGAGCGACGGTCGCTGATCGCGCGGCCGACCTGATTGCGGAGTTTGGCGGCAGTTGGAAATTCATTGGCGTATCGATTGGGCTGATCGTCTTCTGGATCGTGTTCAATTCCTACATCCTGCTCAACGGTTTCGATCCGAAGCCTTATCAAATGTTGAATCTGGTGCTGGCGGTGATCGCCGGAATGCAGGCTCCAATCATCATGATGTCGCAGAATCGCCAGGGCGAGAAAGATCGCTTGCGCGCCGATCTGGATTATCGCGTTAACTTGAAAAACGAATTGTCGCTGTCCGAAGTTTTGCGACGCCTCGACGTCTTGGAAAGCGAGCGCTTGCCGAAATTGTTTGAGGAGCAAAATGCGCGGCTGGCGCCGGCTCAAGTCCAAAGTCCAATGTCCAATGTCCAAAGTCCAGTGTCCAAGGCAGAGGGTTCGGCGTCTTATCAGAACCGGGAGCGGTAGCGACCGGCTAAACACTCAACTTGAGTGTCAGGATCTGCCGTCGCTCACGCTCTTAGTTCTAATAACCTGGGTCATTACAGGTGAGCCTATGGCCGGTAGCGACCGGCTAAACACTCGACTTGAGCGTCAGGATCTGCCGTCGCTACGCCTTAGTTCTAGTAACCTGAGTCATTACAGGTGAGCCTTTGGCCGGTAGCGACCGGCTAAACACTCAACTTGAGTGTCAGGATCTGCCGTGGCTCACGCTCCTAATTCTAGTAACCTGAGTCATTACAGGGGAGCCTTTGGCCGGTCGCTACCGGCTAAACACTCAACTTGAGTGTCAGGATCTGCCGTGGCTCACGCTCCTAGTCTAGTAACCTGAGTCATTACAGGTGAGCCTTTGGCCGGTCGCTACCGCTCCCGGTTCTGATAAGACATTGGACGTTGGACTAAGAAAAGATGATTCA
>JBGPYG010000109.1:0-9694 GCA_041493085.1 Pyrinomonadaceae bacterium
AATCCGCGGCCCGCATCTCATGGGGGTAACCGTCTTTGAGTACCCAGCCAATGCCATAGATAAAGACCGCTGGATACTCCTGCAGAATTGCTGTCTCCCGGGCTTTTCGCGGCAGATCGGGATATCTTTCCAGTAACTCCTCAGCGTGCAGGAACGTTAGCTTCTCAGGCAGACTGGAATACTTGTCCGTCTTCAGTTGCGGGAAGAGTCCGTGAATGAAGGTCTCTGCGCCCTTGATGACTTTCCAGATGCTCTCGACCGTCTCTGTCAGGTAATCCAAATTACGTTGGTCGGCTCTGATTGCCTTCTCCCAATCCCACTGGTCCACATAGGCGCTGTGATCGTGATCAAGGAAGTAGTCCTTGCGCACCGCGCGCATGTCTGTGATGAGGCCCTCGCCGGCTTTCATTCCAAACTGCTTCAGCGCGACGCGTTTCCATTTTGTCGCAGCCTGCACTACTTGAGCATCAAGCGGGTGTTTGTCATGGTCGTTAGAAATGTGGAACTCTATGGGAGTACGGGAGCCGTCGCGATCCAGGTAATCGTTCACCCCGCTTTCGACGTCAACGATCAAAGGGACCTCAACGCGCATCAGGTTGAGTTCCCCGCAGAGATTGTCCTCGATATACCGCTTAACCATTGTGATGGCTTGCTGCGTGCGCTTGGGATCCAGCAGAGAGTTGTAATTCTGGGGAAGGACCTTTTCCAACTCCTCATAATTACCGATACCCGGGCCGGCGAGATCCGCTTTCTTGTCGACCATAATAGTAGTGCTCATCATTCCACCTCTCTTTGGTTTCGAACTACGCGCACAGCCCACCCTCACCGTCAAACGCCCAGCGCGGCTTCCGCGCCGGGGACCCCGGGGTCGGGCCTGCTGCACCGGTCGATGCCTTGCTCACTCAACTGCAATCGCTTCAGTCCTAATAGCGCAGCGCCCAGCGCGCATACGTATTCGCAGTCGAGCGGGACGGTTACTGGAATCTTCAGATGATCCTCCAATGCTTTGACCATGCCGCGCTGCGTCGCGACCCCGCCAATGAAGACCAACCGGTCGCCAGAGCCAACGCGCTTTAGCAGCATTGCCGCGCGCTCGGCTAGCGAATCGTAGATGCCGCGCATGATGTCTTCGACACTTAGACCCGTGCTGACCAGATTGATGATCTCGCTCTCTGCCAACACGGCGCAGACGCTGCTGATCGGCTGCGGACTAGTGGCGCGCATAGCCATCTCGCCCACGTCTTCGATCCTCACCTCCAAATACTTGGCCGCCCGCTGAATGAAACTGCCCGATCCGGCAGCACATTTGTCGTTGGTCTTGAAGCTGCGCACCTTGCCATTCTCTTTCAGGCTCATAGCGCGTGTGGATTGGCTCCCGATATCCAGCACCAGTTTGGTTTCAGGCAGGAGGTAATAAGCACCACGCGCGCCGCTCGTAATCTCGGTGATTTGAATGTCGCGAAAGCTGACACCATAACGGCCAAAGCCCGTGGTAGCGATATAACAAACCTCCGCAGAGTCCAGCTGGGCGTCGGCGATTGCCGCGTCCAGCGACTTGCGGGCAGACTCGTCCATGTTCACACCGGTACGAGCGATTCCGCGGCCCAGAACAATGGGGCGTCCCTCTGAACCACTCTCTGAGATGATCACGGCCTTGGTGAATCCCGAGCCGCTATCGATGCCCGCTACGTTTCGCATACTGGTTGCCTCCACACAGTCGCCTCAAAGCTTTCGTCTTCTTTCTCCAGCGCAAAAAGTGCCGCGCCGATCGCGCCCATAAAGTGCGCCTCCGGACTTATCTGGAGTTTCGTTTCCAGGACTTCTTCCAGTGCTTGCACCATGCCCAGGTTGCGCGCCACGCCGCCGGTCATCGTGATCTCGGGTTCCAGCGAAACTCGCCGGGCCAGCGAGATGGTTCGTTTGGCTATCGCCAAATGAACGCCGCGCAAGATGTCCGGAGGCTTCTTGCCCATTGAGAGATAAGAAAGAATGTCTGACTCGACAAACACCGTGCACACAGTCGTGAGTTTGACTGGCCGCGTCCCTTCCAGCGAGAGCGGTCCCACTTCGTCGAGTGTAATGCCCATCACGTCAGCGGCATTGGAGAGAAAGCGTCCCGTGCCGGCGGCGCATTTATCGTTCATCACAAAGTCGAGCACCTGCCCGTCCGCGCCGATGCTGATCGCCTTTGCATCCTGTCCGCCCATGTCGATCACGGTGCGCGTATTGGGGAAGATGTAACTCGCGCCGCGCGCGTGACAACTGATCTCGGTCATCTGCGCGTTGCCAAACGTAATCTTGTAGCGGCCATAGCCTGTGCCCACCACAAAGCCAACGTCACGCGGATCGATGCGCGCTTCCCGACAGGCGACGTGAAATGCGTTTTCAGCGGCCCTGGTTACGTTGGCGCCCGTGTCGAGCAGGGCGCGGCCGACGATGCCGGCGCTTTCTTCCATCACGACGGCTTTGGTCTGCGTCGAACCGACGTCTACTCCAGCTGCAAATCTCATTGCGTCACCTTTGGGTCTAACCACCAAGTCACCAAGACACAAAGTATCTAATTGTGAAACTCCTTTGTGTCTTTGTGCCTTTGTGGTGAAGATGTCGTCATCTTCTGATGTTCCAGCGCTTCGAAATACGCATCGATCCGGTTCCTCAGTTGTGCTTCAGAAAAGTACCGCGGGTCCTCCAGGTCAGACTCGAGGTAGAGCGTCGGTACGCCCAGCACTTTAGTGAAATAGTCGCGCATGTCACCCTGCCCGGCTGAGAACAGACGGCAGCTCTTGACGAAATGAATGATGACGCCGTCGGCTCCCCATTCTTCAACATAGCGTTTGATCTGATCGTAGCGTTGCAGATAGTTGCGGTTTGTCACGTTGTGCGCCAGCATGTGGAGCGCAACCGATTCGAACGGCTCTTCCGGATCATGGCGAGCGCCAAACTCCCACAGGCCGCCGACCGTCGAATAGGTCGAAGCCACGGCGCATGCCTTCCACTTCGCAAACATGTCGCGGAACGTGCGAAAGTGCGGATACGGCGGCGGACCTTCGAAGACCAGGCGAAACTTTTCCGTGTCGTTGACGCCTTCTCCGCGTTCGACTTTCTCTTCCAGTTCCTGCAAAGCGAGTTCGAAAAACTCTACGCCCTCCGGTTTTGCGCGATAGACATAAAGTGGCCCCATCAAGGTGATCGCGTCAAAGTAGGCGTCGAACGGCGATGGCACGGTACGCGCCAGGTGCTTGATGTTTGACCACAGTTCTTCCACGCGCGCCGCACAGCGCACACCTTGCTTGAAACGGTCGTAATCAAACTTACGGCCCGTCAATCCTTCCAAAAGCTTCACCAACTCTTTCAACTGGCGAACGACATAATCGATATCAGCCACGGAAGGTTCATCCAGGCGCATGAAGGGCACATCGAGCGTGTAGAGCGGCGCGCCGGTGAATTCCGCGACGTGTTCGAACCATTTGAGGTAGGTGTTACAGCCAACAAAGTTGCATAGCACCAGAGTCGGCTTTGGCAACTTGCCTCCCGCCGGCGTGATCCCTTTGAGATAAGCGCCGATGTCGGCTTTAACATACGCGCAATTGTCAGCCGCATAACCAAGCTCTTCAGCGAGCAGGATCGGCTCGAGCGACTGATGGCGAATAGCGAGCTGGAGTGCGTTTATCTCGGGATAGATCGGCACCGCGTCAAAACCTTCGAGCAGTTCGACGCAGTTGCCGGAGATCATCATTGAGACAGACGGCGGGTTTCCGGTCTCGGCCGCTTCATTCAGACGGTCATACCATTTCACCATCAACTCTTTCTGGCGATGATGAAGCTGGCTTCTGTATTCGGTTGGAGCTTGCATCGTTCTCCTACGTCGTTTGCGGCTTTGCCGCCTGATGTGTGGAAAGGCTTTGCCTTTCCGGCTTTTTACTCTGTGGCTTATGAGGCTATGCCTCGGTCTTAAGGTTCGAGGCGCAGCCTCTCACAATAAATTGAGCGACCTTACCGGAAAGGCGGAGCCTTTCCGCACATCGAGCGGCCGAGCCGCCCTCTGCAGACTCCCCTCGCTCTCAATCAAACAACAACGATTCAACAAACGTCTCGACTTCATTCCGCAATCGCTCAAACGTAAACATCTTCTCTTCAAACTCCATCAGCAGGTGCGGGATGCCTTCTTTTTCCAGCTCCTGTTTGAATAGCACGTAATCAAAGTATGCCGGCTCGCAGAATTTCGCGATCAGCAGAATTACCGCGTGCGCGTTACGACGTCGGGCTTTTTCGATCAAGCCCTTGTGGCGCGGGTTGCGAACATCGTGGCGCACTGAGGAGTAGACCGAAGCATTGGCATAGCCGTCCGCGAGCGCCCGCATTGGATCTTCGTTAACCGGGACGTCTTTGAAAAACCATCGGGGACCGAGGTTGAAATCATCATCGACGATGTAGCAGCCTGCTTCTTCGAGGATCTTGATCAGATCAAGCGGCGGCTGCTCGCAGAACGAACCTTCGATGACGATGCGAATCGAATCGCGCTGCTTGCCAGTGCGCGACGGGAAGTCGTGAACCGTTTGTCGCAACAATTGGGTGTGCTGCTCGACGGGGAGAAAATTTCCCGCCCGCACCAGCGCGTACAACTCGCTGGTGCGAATGAGATGAGGATTGCGCGCTCGTTCGTCATACAGTTGCCGCGTCAAGCTGCGATTCTCGTTGTAAATCTCCAGTGATTCGCTCAAGGCGCGCGTGGTCATTTCTGTTCCACTGATGCGCTCCAGCTGTTCCTGCAAACGGCGGTACTCGGTGACGAGAAAGTCGACGCTGGCCGGCGAGTTCGGATTGTGCGGGAGATGAAGGAAATCCGTGTACATATCCGGGAAATTGCGCTTCATCACAAAGCAGAGATTGCGTGCCGAATCGCAAATCGAAGAGAAGAGCAGGCCATCAAACGGATCGAGATGTTTCGTGAGGCCCAACTCCAGGGTCGTCTTGATGATTGAACAGATGAAAGAACCGAAGCGCGCGTCGGCGTACTGAATATCGAGACCATCACCGGCCCCATTCAGACCAACCGGCAGCATGCCGCAGGCGTGAATGAGTTCAACCGGAGCATAGACGGGAAAATATGCAATCGCCTTTCCGCCGGGATGCTGTTCCTTCCACTCTCGGACAGTGGAAAAGTTGAGATCCTGGATGATGTCTTCACAGTTGAAGTTACTCACTTCCATGCATTCACCTGATGCTGTTCGGTACCGTTAATGACGAGTGCTTAGCGTCAACAAGAAACCCGTCAGGAACTCCCTTCTTCTGTGTTATTTCGTGTGATTTCGTGGATCGTGCCTATCTGTTGGCTAAGGAAACGATCCACCAAATCACACGAAATAAATCAAAACCGATCGAGAGGCGGACTAGCCCACCATGTTCAGCCCGCCGTTGATGCTGAAGACCTGGCCCGTGATGTAGCTGGCCGCGTCAGAAGCAAGAAACACGACCAGCGGAGCAATTTCTTCCGGCCGTCCCAGACGCTTCAACGGAATAAAGTTAACTATCGAACCAAGAATCTTCGCGGTGAATTCGTCCGCGCGCATTTCATCAATTAGCGGCGTATCGCACAGGCCGGGAGAGACCACGTTGACTCGGATATTATCGCGGGCATGCTCCCGAGCAATGGTTTTCGAGAAGGCCATGATGGCGGCCTTTGAGCTGGCATAAATCGCTTCGCCAAAAGATCCGACGCGCCCCGTGTCTGAACTGATGTTGACGATTGCGCCCTGCTTACGCTCGACCATGTGCGGCAGAATTACGTGGCACGTATTGACTACACCCAGAAAGTTTATTGTCAGAATTTTCTGCCAAAGGTCTGGCGTGGTCTTGAGGAACGGAAGTAGGCGGTCCCAGCCGGCGCAATTAACCAGGACATCAATCTTGCCAAACACTCTCAGCGTCTCATCGCGGAGCTTCTCGATGTCTTCGCGTTTGGTTACGTCGGTTTGGACCGAGACCACGCGCCGGCGACAGGTCTCACTGATTGTCATGGCCGTAGCGTTGGCGTCTTCGAAACGCAGATCGCCGATGACGACGTCAGCGCCGGCTTCGGCAAAAGCCTGCACGACCGCGCGACCAATGCCCCGTGCGCCGCCGGTGACGATTACTGTCTTGTCATTCATAGGGAAAAGGGCCTCAGGTCTTCTCGATTAGCGTGCCGGCATCAAAGGCTGCGCCCGCGTGCCCACCCCAGGGCTCACACCCACGATTGGCTTGGTTGACTCTTCTTTGCTGCTGAGCTTGAACAACTCCAAAGCATTCTCGCGCAGGATCTTTCTCTGCACTTCTTCCTTCAGGCCGAGGTCGCAAAGCTGTCGCAAGCTTTCTTTCCAGGGCAAACCGTTCGTGCCCCAGAGGCAACGATCACGTCCCAAACGGCTATTAATGAATTGAACGATCTGCGGTGAAAGGTACTTGGGCAGCCAGGCATCGACGCCAAACCAGATGTTCTCCCACTTGTAACAGACTGAGAGTAGTTCATCGACCCAGGGCCAGCCCGTGTGCGCACCAATCATTTTCAGGTCCGGAAAATCACACGCGATGCGATCGAGGAACATTGGCCGAGCGCCGTCGCTAGGGCTAGCTTCGAGCACGTGACCCACCTGCATCGACACCGGCACATCCAATTCGACGCACTTCGCGAAAAGCGGATACATCTTCGGGTCGTTCAGAGCGATGTCGAAGCCATAGATGTGGACATAGACACCTTTGAATCCGTGTTTGGTGACCGCGAGTTCGATCTCTTTCAGGCTCTCTTTAATGCGAAACGGGTTGTAGCCGGCGAGCCCGACAAATCGATCGGGATATTGTTCCGTGTACTGGAGTACGTCCTCCAGTTGCGTGTCCATGTACATCCACTTGCGCCAGTACGACCACATCTTGCACTGGGTAATGAAGACCTTTTCGACGCCGGCGTCGTCCATCTGCCGCAGCATCTCTTCGATGGAAGCAAACCGCGGCAAACCACCGATCGCTTTCTCCATTCGACAGACCAACTCGCCTTCCTTGGCGCGGTCCCACTGTTCCATGAACTCGCGAGTGGCGACGTAGTACATGAAATCAATAGCTTTGATTTTCTCCACCTGGCTTGCTCCTTTCGCTCCCGTTCGATCCAACGATTACTGCGACGCCTCCCGCATTTGCCAGCCGATGGGTAGCGAGAATTGCTCGAGCCCGCCCAAAACGACGCGAGCCGAACAAGACGCTGAAACTGGAGGTGTCCATTTATTTTCCGAGCGCCGTCAGACACTTGTGGCGCGTACAGACGAGTCGCGAGCAACGTTTGTGCCAGCGCAAGAAGCCCCTTTCTCGAACCATCGACCGAGATTTATTGCGGAATCTGCCGGAATTATGCGCAGAATTCCGCAAGCTGGAACCTTCAACGAGATTCGTCCCCGCTGGCTGGTTCGCTATCCGCCGCAGATTCAACAACTGGTACGCTCTCGACAGACGACGCCAGCGGCTCAACGGCAGGAACGTCAGTCCCCTCTTGTGATTCAGGCGGAGGGATTAGCAGTTCAACCGGAGGCCGCTCATGTTTCTTCCGTTCACTCATGTAAAAGAGGACAGGCACAGTCATGCGCGAGAGCAAAAGCGAAGCGACCTCTCCGGCCATAAGCGAAATTGCGAGCCCCTGAAAGATCGGATCAAATAGAATCACGGCCGAGCCGACGATGACGGCCGCCGCCGTTAACATCATCGGACGGAAGCGCACTGCGCCCGCATCCACCACGGCATCTGCAAGCGCCATCCCCTGATTCAATCTCAGCTCGACGAAATCGACGAGAATGATCGAATTGCGCACGACGATCCCGGCGCCGGCGATAAAGCCAATCATCGAGGTGGCGGTGAAGAAAGCACCCATCAGAGCGTGCGCGGGCAGTATGCCGATGAGCGAAAATGGAATGGCCGCCATGATGGTCAGCGGCGTCTTGAAGGATTGAAACCAGCCGACGACTAGGATGTAAATCAGCACGAGCACGGCCGCGAACGCCAATCCCAGATCGCGAAAAACTTCGTAAGTGATGTGCCACTCGCCATCCCACTTCATCGCGAGTTTTTCGTTGCTGAAAGGCTGGCTCGCGACATAACGTTCCAGCCCGTACCCTTCCGGCAGCTGCAAATGATCCAGCGCTTCATTCAGTTGCAGGATGGCATAGACAGGGCTTTCGACTTTTCCCGCAACATCGCCGGTGACATAGACTACCGGCATCAAATTCTTGTGATAGATGCTCTGGTCCGCCGTCTGCTCCGCAACGCGAACCAGTTCACCTAAAGACACCAGGTTCCCCTGCTGCCCGATCACTTTGATCTGCTTGAGATCGTCCACACTCGAACGCTCGGCGCGCGGCAGCCGAAGTACAATCGGCACATCTTCTTTTTCCTGTGGCTGGTGCGTCAGGCCAACGTTCATCCCTTCGATCGCGATGCGCAGAGTGGCGGCGACCTGCTCAGCCGAAACGCCGTTAAGGGCTGCTTTCTCTTTGTCCACAACGAAATGATATTTGACTTGCGGGTCTTCGATATACGAGTCAACGTCGACGACACCTTCAGTCTTGTCGAAGATATCTTCAATCTGCCGGGCAACTTCAATCTGGCGCTGGTAATTGGGGCCATAGACCTCTGCAACCAGAGTTTGTAGCACCGGCGGACCGGGTGGCGTCTCAGAAATTTTGACGCGGGCCAGGTATTTCGCGGCGATTTGTTGGATCGCAGGACGCACACGTTTGGCGATGTCGTGGCTCTGCGCCGACCGCTGGCCTTTCGGCACCAGGTTGACCTGAATGTCCGCCACGTTGGCCCCTCGTCGCAGAAAGTAGTGACGCACCAGACCGTTGAAGTTGTAAGGCGAAGCGGTGCCGACGTACATCTGATAATCGGTCACTTCCGGCACTGTGCGAATGTAATCTCCGATCTCACGCGTGACTGCCGCCGTGCCTTCGAGGGTCGTGCCCTCGGGCATGTCAACGATGACCTGAAACTCGCTCTTGTTATCGAACGGGAGCATCTTCACGCGCACAAACTTCAGCGCGACGAGTGAGAGTGCGCCGACCAGCAACAGTGCCACGCCAAAGAGAAAGGTATAGCGCCAGCGGCGATCGTGAATCAGTGCACCCATCACACGGCGATACAGCCGCGTCGTCCATCCTTCTCGATCGTGCGAGTTGTCCTCACCGCTCTCCCGCTTAAGCAGACGCAGACTGGCCCAGGGCGTCACAATAAATGCTACCAGGAGCGAGAAGACCATCGCGGCTGATGCGCCGATGGGAATCGGCCTCATGTAGGGCCCCATCAACCCGCTAACAAAAGCCATCGGCAGAATCGCCGCGATCACGGCGAAGGTCGCCAGGATCGTCGGGTTGCCGACTTCGTTCACGGCCTCAAGGGCAATGTCCACGGCCGCGCGCCCGCGATTCTCAGGCAGGCGATAGTGGCGCGTCATGTTCTCGACCACCACGATGGCGTCGTCCACCAGAATGCCGATCGAGAAGATCAGGGCGAAGAGCGTGATCCGGTTGAGCGTGTAACCATAGAAGTAGAAAACCGCGAGGGTGAGCGCGAGCGTCACGGGAATGGCGATGGCAACAATGCCTGCTTCCCGCAAACCAAGAACGATCCAGATCAGCACCGAGACAGAGAGGATGGCGATCATCATGTGGAGCAGAAG
>JBGPYG010000275.1:0-5757 GCA_041493085.1 Pyrinomonadaceae bacterium
CGCAGATCGGCAAATCGTTTCGCAACGAAGTCACACCCGGCAACTTCATTTTCCGCCCGCGCGAATTTGAACAGATGGAGATGGAATACTTTGTCAAGCCCGGCGCAGACGAGCAGGCGCATCAGGAATGGATCGATGCCTGCCACAACTGGTTTGTGGATCTTGGCATCGCCTCCGCCAATCTGCGGCTCTATGAACAACCGAAAGAAGAGCTGGCCCACTACGCCAAGCGCACTGTTGACATCCAGTATCGCTTCTTCCCGGAACGCGACGAGGACGAGCGGCAGTGGGACGAGTTGATGGGAATTGCCAACCGCACCGATTTCGATCTGAAGACGCACTCGAAGAAACCTGAAGATAAGGCAGGGAAGCGGCGCAACTCTGATTCTACCGACGACCTGTCATACTTCGAAGAGGCGACCAAGGAGCGTTTCTATCCTTACGTGATTGAGCCGGCTGCCGGCGTAAATCGCACCGTGCTCTCCGTTCTGATGGATGCCTATTCAGAGAAAACGAATGACAAGGGCGAGACGCGCGTGATACTAAAACTTCATCCGGCGCTGGCGCCAATCAAGGCTGCCATTCTGCCGCTGGCGAAGAACAAGCCGGAGATCGTCGCGCTCGCGAAGTCTATCAAGCGCTCGCTGCAACCGTCGCTGCGGGCTGTCTACGACGACACGGGCGGCATTGGAAAACTCTACGCGCGCCAGGACGAGATTGGCACGCCCTTCTGCATGACCGTCGATCATCAGTCACTTGAGGACGAAGCTGTGACTGTGCGCGATCGTGATACGTGGGAACAGGAGCGCGTTAAGATTGTTGATTTGCAGGAGCATTTGCTGAAGAGACTGAACAGCTAATGTGCCGTTTAGAGGCGGGCGTTGCCCGCCGGTTCAAGCTTGACCATCAGGAGACGGCGGGCATTGCCCGCCTCTAAACAGTCGATGGTGATTTATTTTCCATGCCAGTCGTAAAAAAGCGAAATCTGCAGACCGAAACACGCTTGCTGCTTGAGTCCGAGGAGCCGGTCGAGTTGCCAGCCGCTGAAATAGCAGACCGGGACGTGCTCGTGCAGTTTGATCAGTTCAAGCCATTCGTTTCCGAGCTGCTCGAAGAATTGCGTGACGGCACTACGGCCGAGCCGGTCGCGGTAATGAACGATGGCTCGACATTTGCCATTCATGGTGAGACGCGGACCTTCTGGGTAAAACTCTGGCACGCCGCCGGTAGCGAGCTGACAAAGATCGACCGCGCGCAAATAATCAGTTGCCTACCATCCACTCGAGGCATGCAAGTCCTCGTCGAATCCCCGGACGAATAACCCTAATTCAGAGCGCGACTTTTTGCTGGGAGCGCGGGCGACTCGCCCGCAAATGAGCGCGTGAGCGCGAACAACGCTTTGGTTCCGGCTTGCAGGGCTGCCAACGCGCTGCGGGCGAGACGCCCGCGGTCCCAGTGAAGCGCCGCACTCTTAATTCTCCGGACCCCGCCCGCCAGACTTCTCTTGTTGACATTGGACATTGGACGTTGGACATTGGACTCCATGTCTTCGATTCCTGAAAAAGTTCTCGCGTTAGCGCGAGCCGTTGGCGATACCGGCGGTCGTGCGCTGCTCGTCGGCGGTTGCGTTCGCGACCTGCTAATGGGCATCGAACCGAAGGATTGGGACCTCGAAGTCTACGGTATCGAGCCTGCCAAACTGCGTGCTTTGCTCGATCAATTTGGTCCGGTAAACGTCGTCGGCGAAGCATTCACGGTCTACAAACTTGGTCCGGACCTGGATGTGTCCCTCCCACGCCGCGAACGAAAGTCCGGTCGCGGCCATCGAGCTTTTGTTATTGAAGGCGATCCTTCAATGACCTTTGAAGATGCTGCGCGCCGCCGCGACTTCACCGTCAATGCAATTCTCCAGGACCCATTGACCGGCGAAATGATCGATCCATTTGGCGGGCAGGAAGACATTACGAACAAAATTCTGCGTGCAGTTTCGGTCGATACATTTGCCGAAGACAGCTTGCGAGTCTTGCGCGCGGCGCAGCTAGCCGCGCGTTTTGATTTTGATATTGAACCCACAACCGTGGCGCTCTGCAGTGCGATCGATTTGTCTGATCTTCCGGCCGAACGCGTTTGGGGAGAGATGGAGAAACTTCTGCTGCGCGCCCGCCAACCATCGGTTGGCCTGGATTGGTTACAGCAGCTCGGAGCGCTCAATCAACTTTTCCCCGAGGTCGCGGCTCTGATGGGAGTTCCACAGGATCCGGAGTGGCATCCTGAAGGCGACGTCTTTGTGCACACGCTGCTCGTTGCCAATCGCGCGCGCGAATTAATCCACGACTTGTCATATCCGAAACAGGTGACAGTGATGCTTGCCGCCATCGCCCACGACTTCGGTAAACCGGCAACAACGGAGTTTCTCGAAGGTCGCCTGCGTTCGCGTGGTCATGAGGAAGCCGGAGTTGCTCCTACGGAGAGTTTTCTCGCGCGGCTGAACATCCATAGCCTTGATGGCTACGAGGTTCGGGGACAGGTAATCGCGCTTGTCCGAGACCACCTGAAGCCGGGCGAGTTCTTCAAGAAGCAAGATGAAGTTGGCGATGGCGCGTTTCGACGGCTCGCGCGAAAGTGTGAGCTCGATCTGCTCTACCGAGTTGCTAAGGCAGATTCCCTCGGACGCAACTCAGAGGATCTGCCGCGCGAAAAGTGGTTTACGTCTGAAGCGCAGGAATGGTTTATTCAGCGCGCAAAGGAATTGGAGGTCGAGCTACGTCCACCTGCCCCGATATTTTTAGGCCGACACTTGCTGGAGATGGACCTCGAACCGGGACCGCGATTTGGCGAGATCACTAAAGCGATTTACGAAATGCAGCTGGACGGCCGCGTGCGCGATCTCGAAGAAGCCAAAGAAGCCGCGAAGGAAATATTAAGCCGCGGCTGAACGCAGATAGACGCGGATTCAGAACAAAGCGTTACGGTAGAGACCTCTATCGCCTGGTGATTCGTTCATGCTTGTAACCATTGCTTTTTCAGATCCGTGTTATCAGCGTTTATCTGCGGCTAATTTCTGGTTGCTGTTGCGTGACGCAGTGGATTGTTCCCATGCCCCACACCAGCGGCTCGCAGTTGATGCCCAGCGCACGGCGATCGGGAAAGACTCGCTGAATAATGTCCAGGGCCAGCCGATCGTTCGAGTGTCCGAAGATGGGAACAAGTACGACATTGTTTGCAATATAAAAGTTCGCGTACGAGGCGGGCAGGCGATCAAGATTGCGGTTGTCCGTGCTACCACCCCAGCGGGGCTGCCCTGCTGGGGACCCCGGTCTTGCGTCGCCGACAGCTACAGGCATCGGCAATGTAACGATCTCAAAGGGGTGGTCCTTAACATCCGTCATTGTCTGCAATCTGTGCAGGTTGTCTTGCAGTAGTTTGTAATTAGCATCTTCCGGATCCTCTTCGACGGCGCAGACAATTACGTTCGGCGCAACAAAGCGGGCGATGTCGTCGATGTGCCCGTCAGTATCGTCGCCAACAATCCCGTCACCCAGCCACAATACTTTTTCGACTCCAAGATAGTTTTTCAGATGCTGCTCAAGCTCATCCTTAGTTAGATGTGGGTTGCGGTTCGGGTTCAATAGACATTGTTCGGTGGTGAGCACGCAACCCGCGCCATTAACTTCAAGCGAGCCGCCTTCCATCACAATGCCGGGTTCGAACCGCGGCACGTTCAGCAAACTTTCCAAACGCGCCGGGATGGAATCGTCCTGTTTCAATTCTTCATACTTGTTTCCCCAGGCGTTGAATTTCCAATCGTTATAGGCAAGTCCACCTTTGTCATTCGCGATAAAGTTTGGCCCGTAGTCACGAATCCAGGAATCAACGGTTCGGATTTGATGGCAGCAGATGTTTGCCGCGCCGGAGAAACGGCAACGCCTGCGAACAGTCTGTGCAGTTTCTTCGTCGTCCACGAGCAGATTCACGATCTCATGAGGCGCGAGCGCCGCCATCATCTGGAGGAAAATCTCTTCAACTTGCGGGACGCGATCTGGCCAGGTTTTCGGATCCTTCGGCCACGTCAGCCACGTCGCGCTGTGGCGATGCCATTCCGCAGGCATGCGGTAACCAAGTTGGGCTGGAGTTGGCATGCGAAATTATTTGCCGACGGTCGGTTCCAGAAATCGCGATGAGAGTGGGGTGTAGAAATCGATGCGCCGGTCGCGCAGAAACGGCCAGTTCTGTCGCGTCTCTTCGATCTTGTTGAGATCGCATTCGACGACAAGCACTTCCTCTTTGTCAGCAGAAGCCTTCGCGATAATGCGGCCAAACGGATCGGCGACGAACGACTGGCCCCAGAAGTTGAGCTTACCCTCGCGGCCCACGCGGTTAACGGCGACTACGTAAACTCCATTCGCGATTGCGTGCGCGCGCTGAATTGTTTCCCAGGCGGAATGCTGGGCCTGATTCATCTCCTCTGTTTCGCCGGGCAGCCAGCCGATGGCGGTGGGGTAGAAGATAAGCTGCGCGCCACTCAGAGCGGTTAAGCGCGCTGCTTCGGGAAACCATTGATCCCAGCAGACCAGCGCCCCGACCTTGCCGTATTTGGTACCGTGAGTTTGAAAACCCAAATCTCCGGGCGTGAAATAAAACTTTTCGTAGTAGAGCGGATCGTCGGGTATGTGCATCTTGCGATACTTGCCCGCGATCTTTCCATTGGCGTCGATGATCACTGCAGTGTTGTGATAAACGCCCGCCGCGCGCTTTTCAAAAAGCGAAGCAAGGATGACGACCTTCTTCTGCCGCGCGACTTTGCTCAACGTGTCCGTTGTTGGCCCGGGAATAGTCTCCGCAAGTTTGAAGAGCTCGATGTCTTCAGTCTGACAAAAGTACTGCGAGCGGAAGAGCTCCTGCAGGCAGACAATCTGCGCGCCTTCCTTTGCCGCTTCACCGATGCGGGCAATCGCCTTTTTGAGATTGGCTGCGGGCTTTTGGTCGCAGCTCATCTGGACCAGACCAACCTTTACAAGGTTCGACTTCGCTTTCTTTGGCATGAGAAGGAGTATAGCGTCCAAAGTCCAATGTGAAAAAGTCCAATGTCCAAAGTCCAATGTCCAAAGTCCGGTAATTAACGTTAGACGCCTACTTGAGGGTTGCGCTTCGAGCTTCGAACAGCGGACATCGGACGTTAGACCCTACCCTTTGACGTTGGACATTGGACATTGGACGTTGGACTTTGGACTAGTTAAGATGTCCGGTCGTTAATAACCTCCAAAATAAGAGAGATAATTCAATGATTGATTTCGAGTTGACTGAAGATCATCAGGCGCTGGTGCAAACCGTGCGCGAGTTTGCCCAGAAAGAGGTTGCCCCTTACATCAAGGAGTGGGACGAGACGCAGGAGTTTCATCCTGAAGTGATTAGGAAGATGGGGGAGCTGAATCTGCTGGGCGTCTGCATCCCGGAAGAGTATGGCGGCGCCGGCTTCGACTACATTTCCCTGGGTCTGGTTTGTGAGGAGCTGGAAGCTGTCGACACTTTCCTGCGCGTTATCATGTCAGTTCACACCGGTTTGAATTCGCTTACGCTCCTCACCTGGGGCAGCGAAGAGCAGAAGCAGAAGTATCTCGTTCCCCAGGCAAAAGGCGAAAAACTTGCTACCTATGGACTGACTGAACCGGGCGCCGGCTCGGACGTTGTCGGCTCGCGCTCCACCGCCCGCCGCGATGGCGACGAGTATGTGCTCAGTGGCGAGAAGATGTGGATTAG
>JBGPYG010000115.1:0-9559 GCA_041493085.1 Pyrinomonadaceae bacterium
CGCAACCCTTCAGGTTGCGAACCCGCGCGATGACGTTTCAGGCGCGGTCCTTAGATCGCTACTGGTTCTTGCTCACGTGGGTTTCCTTCAGCACAGTGTTTTCCGGATCGATATTGATTGCAGTCGGAGTTCCGTCGAGTTTCAGGTCTTCGATAGTCTGCTTGCCGGTTGGTTTCAGAATGACGCGGCGCTTACCGCTGGCGGTCATGATGTCGATAGGAAGTGCATTGGGGAAGGCAGGTCCTGTTTGAAGCTGTCGTAGCACGAGCCTCACCTTTTTCCTGTCAGCTTTCCATTCCCATGAAAGTTCATAGCGCGGATGGCCGGCGCCGTAAATCCAGCGCGCGAAAAACTCTTTCAAGTCCCTTCCTGAGGCTTTCTCAAACGCCGCGCGCAAATCCTCAGTGTTGGCTGTGGAGTCCTTATGAGCGTCGTAGTAGATGCGAATGCCGCGAAAGAACTTCTCGTCACCGAGTTCGGAACGAAGCATGTGCAAAACCCAGGCGCCCTTCTGATAGTTGTTAGGGTTCAGAAGTTTGAAGAGATCTTCAGTCTCAGTGTCGTGAATGGGCGTGCGCCTCTTTTCCTCGTAGGTAAAATAAGTCTCCGCCTCGTGCTTCATGTATTGCTGAAAAGCCGGCTCGCCCTCATGGCGCTGAATGAAGAGCCCGGCGAAATATTCGGCAAAGCCCTCGCTCAGCCAGAGGTCAGACCACGTTGACTCGGTAACTGAATCGCCAAACCACTGGTGCGCGATTTCATGCGCGATCACATCAACGAGGCCTTCGCGAATTTTGAAGACATTACTCAGCGGCTCCTGGGGTCTCGGATTGAACAGCGTGCTGGGGAAAACAATGGCGCTCGAGTTCTCCATGCCGCCAAAGCGCGTGGCCCCAATTATCAAGGCGAGTTTTTCATAAGGGTAGGGTGCGACCGTTTGACTGAAAAACTTCAATGAAGGAACGGCCGGCGCAAAACCCTGCATCGCAAAGTCCCTGTCAGGCGCGGGAACATAGTAAGAAACTGGAGTCACTTCCAGCGTGGAAACTTCAAGACGAGCAAACTCACCGACGGCGATGATCATGCAGTAAGGCGGAATAGGAACCGACTCCGTATAGGTCCAGGTGCGCGTGGTGTTCGCGGTGTTCTCGACTCGATCAAGCTTGCCATTCGCAACTACCGTGTTGCGCGCCGGCGCGGTTATCGAAAAAGTCACCGTCGCTTTCGCCGCGGGATGGTCGAGACAGGGAATCCAATGATGGGCTCGGTTAGGCCAGTTGTCGCCGACCGCCGAAGGCTCGCCCGCCTTGTCGGCTGTAAGAATCAATCCGTCTTTAGGCTTGCCGTGGTAGGAAATAACGACGACGAGACTCGTACCACGTCGCGTCATTTTCGAGAGTTTGATTTTGAGTTGACCAGGCGCACGCTCGTACGGCGCTGCCTGTTTGTCGACGGTGACGGAGTCGACCGCCAATTCGCCGAAGTCAAGATCGATTTGCGATAACGTGTCCTTTAAAGAAATGATCGTCATTTCGGTCCTCGCCGTTGTGATGTCCGTTAAGCGCTCGTTGAAAGTTAGCGCGACGTTGTAGTTGACTGGCTTCCATGAATCGATAAGACGTTCCGTACGGGTTGCGAAAGACCGGCTAACAAAGCCGGAGAGGATCAGCGTCAGCAATAATGTTAAGAATGCGAAACTACCGAGCAATCGGGAAGCGCGGGAGTTTGCTCGCGGTCCGACTGGTTGTGCTGCTTGAAGGATCATGGCAAGTGTTTTCGTTTAGGAAGCCGGTCGCTACCGCTCCCGGTTCTGATAAGTACCCGGTCGCTACCGCTCCCGGTTCTGATAAGTACCCGGTCGCTACCGCTCCCGGTTCTGATAAGTTTATCGAATGCCCAGCAACAACAAAGCGGAGCGGTCAGAAACCTTGCGCGTGTCCGACTTTTCCCACTCGCGATAAGCGGCAAGCTCCTCGTCGGCAAGCGGTCGATTGCCGAGTCGTGCGGCGGGCGTTCGCTCAAAAGCCCGATCAGTTAGAGCCATGTGGGCTTTGCGGATATTCAACGAGCCTGGTTGCGCGAGCGCTGCTTCCGCAGTTTCGACGCTAGGGAAAAATTCTTCATAGGCGAGCAAATGCCAAACTGTCTCTGCCCCTTCGCCCTCGATCGCCAAAATACGAAGCAGTCCCAACCCGCTTTCAAGTTGAAAAATCAGATCGTCGCCTGGCTCAAATTGATGTGGCATCTTGCGGTCAGGACACAGCGAAGTAAACGGATTCAAGACTCAAGTTGAATGTTACGAAATCAACGCTTAAACGGCAAAGATCGCAGAGAAGTCGCGAAGAGCCGAAAAGATAATTGCACGTTCCAGGTGCTGCTTCAGTTTTAGTTTTCAAGGTCCGCGTTTTCACTGGGACCGCGGGCGTCTCGCCCGCTTTCGTTGAATGCCACTTTGTCACAGTTGACGGACTCAACCGTGACTTGAATGAGCTTGTTGCTTGATGCGGGCGAGACGCCCGCGGTCCCAGGATAAAGACGACCCTTAGACCCCAACGTTCAGCCTTTAGAACTTGTGTCAGTCTTCACTCCAGTATGAATTGCAAATAGGCAAGCGCAAACCTAAAATCGCAAAACCCGCATGAGCCAGTTTGATTCGCATAAAGATTACTACGAAATCCTGGGTGCAAACGAGCGCACGAGCCCGCGCGACCTGGAGCGACTGTACAAACGGATGGCCGCTCGCCGTCACCCTGATAAGGGTGGCAGCGAGGAAGAGATGAAGTTTCTCAATGAGGCTTACGGTGTATTGCGAAACAAGGAGACAAGACACGAGTATGACGCGCAACGGGTTAAGCCGGCCGTTGCCTTTGTTCCCGTGTCTGCGCCCACAGCCCGGGACGTTGGACTCCTGGGACACGGCTTGAGTGCATTCTTCTGTCTCCTCATCGGCTTGTTCCTGCTCTTTCTGGTTCGGTTCCAATGGATCTGGTTCTTGTGGCCGTTGGTCATCCTTGCGGTGCTGGTGATCCTGTTTGGAATTATGATGGCGCGCAGTGCAATGCGCGCCGTGAACGCTTCGTTGCCGGTTTCGAACCCCTTGCGGCGATACACGAGAGTGCAGGAAGCAATCTTTTGGAGTGTCGTTATCGGGAGCGGCTACGGTGTCTATCTTCTGCTGACTGCGGTATGAGAAAGTGGTGCGATGAGCGTTTCCGGATTGGATTTGTTGTTTCTCGAGGTTAACAGTATCGAGGAGTCGCTCGCCTTCTACAACGGCGTGCTCGGTTTTGAAGTCAACAAGCACACACCGGATTCCGAGCCGCCTATGGCAACTCTGCAAGCCGGCACGCTAAGGATCACGTTGGCGCAGCATCTGGAGACGATGTTGAAGCGCGGGCGCGGCGTAAACTTTTTCCTGGGTGTCGCTGACGTAGACGAATACTATCGCCAGTTAACCGCGAGAGGCGTGGACGTTTGGCCGCCGGCGGATGAAGGCTGGGGCGGCCGCTTTATCACGCTGCAAGACCCCGACAAGTATCGGCTCTTTTTTGTTACCTGGTCAGACGGCGACGAGCGGAAGGGGTCTTAGCAGCCAACGAAATTGGACAGGAGCAACGAAATGGAACGACAGCACACCGAAAATTTGTTTCGCCGGTATAAAGGGCAACTCGTGAATCTTAAGACACTCTCTGGTGGCATATACAAGGGACATGTAAGCGAGATAACGAACGACTATGTTTCGCTTACCGATCGCGATACTGGAGAAAAAGCGCAAACCTTCGTGCTCTTTAGCGCCATAGAATCTATTGTAGTAATCGAAGCCCCCCAGTTAACCTGATCGTTGCGGCCGGTCGTATCTTAGTTTGAGGTTCTCTCCGTGCAACCTTTGTGTCCTCTGTGTCTCTGTGGTGAATAAACGCCCGACAACCACTCACTACGGAGACACAGAGAGCACAGGGGTCCACGCAGAGAAATCGAATTTAAGACATCACCGAGCGCGCAATCGCTCTCGCCAAATAAACCCCACCTCTGATAAGCTCTGTTTCACCGCTAACACGCGCTTGCATGCGTAGGCGCGAGCCTAAAGCGAATCGAATCTTTATGCGATACGTCGAAAATCCTCCTAATCCCTGGCTCGCACACTCGGTGGAATGGCTTGGTGAACCACCAGAAGCGAAGCTCGAAGTTTTCGAAGAAACTGAAACTCGCAAAATAATCACGCATAACGACAGTCCGGACGTCGGCTTTGACTACACCGTCAACTGCTATCGCGGCTGCATCCACGGCTGCACCTATTGTTTCAGCCGGCCGACTCACGAATATCTCGGCTATGGCGCCGGCACTGACTTCGATCGCAAGATTGTCGTCAAGGTCAACGCGCCGGCGCTGTTGCGCAAAGAGTTGCTGAAGCCGTCGTGGCAGGGCGGTGAAATAGTTTTCTCGTTCACTTCCGATCCCTACATTCCGCTCGAAGCGAATTACAAGCTCACGCGCCAGTGTCTGGAAATCTGTGCGGAGTTTCGGCAACCCGTTGGAGTTATTACCAAGTCCGCGTTGATTCGTAGAGACATTGACGTTCTCCAGCAACTCACGAAGGACGCGCATCTTGGTGTGTTCTTCACGATTCCCTTTACCGATCGCGAAGTGGCGCAAGCAGTGGAGCCATACGCGCCTTTACCGGAAGCGCGCTTTCACGCGATGGCCGATCTTGCCGCGGCGGGTATTCCTGTCGGAATCGGAATAGCGCCGGTTATTCCCGGGCTCAGCAGCGAACTGCCAGTGCTCTTGCGGCGGGCGAAGGAAGCAGGAGCAACGATGGCGTTCATTAACATGTTGCGGCTACCTGGCAGCGTCGCGCCGTATTTCGAAGAGCGCTTGCGCGAAAAACTTCCGACGAAGGCCAACCGCGTCATGAATCGCATAATGGAAGCACGAGATGGCAAGTTGAATTCAAGTGTCTTTGGCGAGCGCATGCGCGGGAAAGGCGAATACTGGGCTTCCATAGAACGTTTGTTCAAGATTCATTCTGAGCGATTAGGTTTTAACCGAACTAACAAACGCGCCCACAGGGGTGAGAGCACGTTTCGCCGGCCGTCAGCGCAAGCCACTCTCTTCGGTTAGCGCGTATTAACGATCGCGCAGATTGCGCAAAACAATTAGCCGCGGATTCACGCGGATAACACGAATCCGAACAGCCCTTACACCTCAACTTCCTATTATTTTAATATGATCCGCGTTTATTCGCGTAGATCCGCGGCTAATCTTCTTCGCTTAGCGGCTGTTTCACTAGAGACAGACACTTCAGCTTTAACTATAATAGCCGCGCAATTCCCTTCAAGCAGAGTGCATCCCCAGGAGGCTCAACCATGATGCTGATCAGACATGTCATTCAAGATCGCGAGCCTTACTCCATGGCCGCGTCGGCAACGGTCCAGGAAGCCGCGGAGTTTATGGCCTCGCGTAACGTCGGCGCCGTTTGCGTGGTCGACGACAACGGAAAACTGCTGGGAGTGTTTTCTGAGCGAGATGTCTTAAGACGCGTGGTGGTACTTAAACGCGATCCTGCGGCGGTGAGAGTCGGCGACGTTACCAGCGAATTACGAGCTGTAATCAACTGTGACGAGACCCCACATCAAGCGCTGGAAAGAATGGATCAGATCGGCACGCGCCACTTGCCGGTAGTCGATGGCGATCGCTGGGTGGGCATGCTCTCGATGCGCGACTTGATGCGCGTTGAGCTGGGCGAGCAGGGTGATGAGATCAAACTGTTGCACGAATACATCCAACACTGACGACACCGGGGAGAAAAGGGGAAGGGGAAAAAGGGTAAAGGGAAAAGCACAAGGGCGGAACAGTGGAAAGGTCAAACGGGGAAAGTGGGAAGAGCACGTGGGAATCTTTTATCGAAATGCTCGGTCTGCCAAATTAAGTAGAGCCACCGGTTTTTTTCAAAAGGCCTTTTTCCGTTATCCCTTTACCCGTTCCCCTTTTCCCCTTTTCCCCCTCTTATTCTGTTTCCTTACGCTGCTGGTGCTGGCGTGTGGTCACCCGCCGCCGGGCAGGGGAGCCGGCGAAGTGGAAACAACGGGGCAGAAGTCCGCGTTGGGGCAACCGCCGGCGCAGGTGAGTTTTCGCGTTGAGACCGTTGTCGGCAACCTCGAGGTGCCGTGGTCAATTGTGTGGGCGCCTGATGGCCGCATGTTCTTCACAGAACGTCCCGGCCGAGTGCAGGTTTACCAGAATGGCAAGCTTGGAGCGCAACCGCTTTTCACAGTGCCTGACGTAGAGCCTTCCGGTGAAAGCGGGCTGATGAGCATAGCGCTGCATCCGCAATTTGCCTCGAATCATCTGCTGTATCTCTCCTACGCTTACAAAGGCGAGAATCAGAGCGTTCGAGTAGTTCGCTATCGTGAAACTGCAACGGGACTCACGGATCGTAAAGTCATTATTGAAAATATTCCCGCGGCGCAGTTTCACGCCGGTTGTCGCCTGCGCTTCGGTCCCGACAACAAGCTCTACATCACAACCGGCGACGCTACGAAGCGAGAGTTGGCACAACAGCTCGATTCACTAGCGGGGAAAATCCTGCGCGTGAACGACGACGGCACGGTTCCCGCGGATAATCCTTTCGTTGGACAAGCCAATGCCCGTCCGGAAATCTGGTCTTACGGTCATCGGAATCCGCAGGGAATTGATTGGCAGCCGGGAACGAGTCTGTTCTTTGAGACTGAACACGGACCGAGCGGGTTTGACGGTCCGGGAGGCGGCGATGAAGTAAACATCGTCGAGAAGGGAAAGAACTACGGCTGGGCCGTCATTCATCACACGCAAACCCACGCCGGCATGGAAGCGCCGCTATTGGAATACACTCCCGCCTGTGCGCCGGCGAGTGGGATGTTCTATCGCGGGGCAACGTTCCCAGCGTTTCGCGGTAATTTCTTCTTTGGTTGCTTGCGAGGCACGCGCATGATTCGCGTAGTGCTCGATGGTCGTCGTGTGGTTACACAGGAAAATTTGCTCGAAGGAAAGTATGGGCGCATCCGAGACGTCGCCGAAGGCCCCGACGGTTATCTCTACTTTTCAACTTCCAATCAGGATGGCCGCGGCTCTCCTGCTTCCGACGACGATCGAATTATTCGACTCGTGCCGGTGAAGTGATCAAACGGGGTGACCGCGCGCCTACGCATTATTCTCAGAGGAAAATGTCATGCCCTTCTCCGCGAAGAAAGTTCAACTGCCGGCGAAGTCGTTGGTTATGCTGCTCATTTGCGTCGCGACCGTCCTGGCCCAGTCTGGTCGCTCCGGAATGCGCGGGTACGTTGCTTTCGAGGACTTGTCCTACAACGATGTGGCAGAGCGCAAGGTCCACGCGAAGATTGAGCTGCGCCGGATCACTGCAGACAAGGGCGTTCTCACGATAGCAACCGACGAACACGGCTTGTATGATTTCCACTCCGTGTCCCCGGGGGAATACATTTTGCGGATATCGTCGCCCGGTTATCGGGTCTATGAAACAGAGATTTACCTGCCATCAGATTTCATCGGCAATCTGGCGGTCATGCTGAAAAAAGAGAAACACTAACCGAACGTCTTAAGAATAAGGACGGCGTCAAATGTTTTGCCGCTGAACCCTTGAAGTAGAAACCAGGGAGAAGACAATGAGCGCCGCAGAGAAGCAGACGAGTGTTAAGGAACGAGTATCGAGCGAGGAATGGCAGGCACGAGTCGATCTGGCGGCCGCTTATCGCCTCGTGGCTCATTACGGCTGGGATGATCTTATCTTCACGCATTTGTCGGCGCGCGTTCCCGGACCGGAACACCATTTTCTAATCAACCCATACGGCATGATGTTTGACGAAATTACAGCGTCGAGCCTGGTGAAGATCAATCTCCAGGGTGAGATCGTTTTGCCTTCACCTTACTTCATCAATCCGGCCGGCTTCACAATTCATAGCGCCGTACACGGTGCACGCGAGGATGCGCTGTGTGTAATTCACTTGCACACTGTTAACGGCATTGCTGTGTCGGCGCAGAAAAATGGACTACTGCCGATTTCGCAACAGTCGTTGTTTGCACTGGCTTCGTTGGCTTACCACGATTACGAAGGCCTGGCGCTCAATGAGGACGAGAAATCGCGACTGGTGACTGACCTCGGGAACAAGAACAACATGATCTTGAGGAATCATGGCGTGTTGACGGTTGGGAAAACTGCCGCGGAGGCATTTCTTTCGATGTACATCCTGGAGAGCGCGTGTCGGATTCAGATTCTCGCGCAGTCCGGCGGCGCAACACTGCTACCTGTTTCTGAGCCTATTCTTGAAAGCGTTGCTTCACAGCTCAGCGCAGTGACGGTCGGTCAGGGAGCTCAACTCGCATGGCCTGGCTTGCTCAGGAAACTCGATCGACTAGATCGTTCGTATCGCGATTAGAGACTAGCCGCGGATGAACGCAGATAAACGCGGATCAGATATGAATAATTAGAAGTTGAGCCGAAGGGTTTTCAGATTCGTGTGATCCGCGTTAATCCGCGGCCAATTGATTTAGAGCTTCTTGGCCAGCATCGCCGTCTTGCTCCAGCCAATGATCTGCAAAGGCGGGAAGCGATACTCGTGAACCATGCGGAAGTGCCGGTCAGTTTGCCTCAGTATTTCCTTGCGTGGATGCGACTTGAAGCGAAACAGGATTTCGAGGAAAGTAGTTGCCGGGGAAGGTCGCCTGCAGGGAATGTGGAGCAAGTGTCCGCCGGGCGCGATCACTCTCGAGAGTTCCGTCATGCCTTCATCAAGCGGAACGTATTCGAGCGCGCCACTTGTAACCACGAGTTCGAGAGAATTGTCCGCGAAGGGAAGTGACAAAAGATTTCCTTCGGCAAAGCTAACATCGCGCGTGCGCCCCGGGCCCTCTTCGACTGCTCTGCGGGCAGCGCTAATTGAAGTGGCAGATAGATCGAGTGCGGTGATGCTGACTGGAAAATTCAAGGAGCGCATGAGCGCCAGCGTGAGCAAGCCGGTGCCGCAGCCGGCATCGAGAATCCTGGCGCCACGAGAAACGGGCAGGGGATGGTTGGCGAAATACTGATCGAGTGACCGACCGTAACCGTTAAGCTTAAAAGTGAGGTCATAGTAAGCCGCTATCTTGTCGTAGTATGACCCCGCCTTGGCCTCGGTCTTAGTTGCCGTCAGTACGTATTCCATTATGTACTCCTAGCGGGTCTTAACTCGGAATCGATCAGAAACGCAATCGGAAATGAAAGGCGCGCCATTGTAGCCTCCCTCCTTTTTTTACTCAAGGCAGACGGCAGGAGCAGGAGCCAGGACCAGGCGGAAGAAGGCGGATTTTCCATTTCTCATTTGTCATCGGTCATTCGCGAATTCAACTTGGAAGTGCAACAGATCGTGATCGAGACCTGACGTCATCATGGACCGTTCTTGTGCACACCTGGCTGGAGCCAGGTGCTCCGGCGTTTTGCGCTTACACTTCGCTCGCGATTATCAGAACCGGGAGCGGTAGCGACCGGCCCAGCGCTCAACTATTAGTTAGAAATGCTGCCTGAACCGCG